>SXQR01000271.1 GCA_005792865.1 Flavobacterium sp.
ATACGTGATCCAGCAGGATGAAAAGGGCAACGAACTCGTGCTTCCCAATCCCGATGCGAACGGCAATGCCTGGTTCGTTTCAGAGCTGAAGTCCGTCACATCCGAGGACACCGAGATGCGTGCGCTCGACAAATTCGATTCAAAAAAGACCGCCATAGTCAACGCAAGGGAATTCCCGAACGCGCGTCCCGGTAATTTTGCCGCCGATTCCACCGCCGTCATCTCCCTAACCTCGTATGAGCCCAACCGCCTGACCTACAAGAGCCGCAATGCCAACGCGGGATTCGCGGTTTTCTCGGAGGCGTATTACGCCGATGGCTGGCAGGCCTCGATCGACGGCAAGCCCACGCCGCACATCCGCGTGAATTACCTGCTGCGGGGCATGGCGATCCCGGCAGGGGAACACACGATAGAATTCAGGTTTGAGCCGGCCGTCATCAATACGGGTTCGACCATCTCGCTTTTGAGCTCCCTCGCGATGGCCATTCTCGCGGTGGGCGCGCTGTACCTCTCCCGAAGACACAAAGACTGATGAAAAAGGTGCTGATCGTCGCCTATTACTGGCCCCCGGCGGGCGGTCCCGGCGTCCAGCGGTGGCTGAAATTTGCCACTTATCTTCCCGAATCGGGAATCGAACCCCTAATGTTCGTGCCCGATGATCCGTCTTATCCCATCATTGACAGCGAATTGGTAAGCCAGGTGCCACAAAACCTAAGGATTTACCGCGGCCCCATTTGGGAGCCGTATGGCCTGGCAAAACTCTTTTCCAGATCAGGGACGCGCAAGATCAGTTCGGGGATCATTCCACCTCGAGAGCGGACGGGACTTTTCGAGAAAGCCGCGCTGTGGATCAGGGGGAACCTGTTCATTCCCGATGCGCGGGTTTTCTGGGTGGGGCCTTCGGTGCCGCGGATTGGGAAAATACTGGCCGACGAACAAATCGATACCGTCATCACGACGGGGCCACCGCACAGCGTCCATCTCATTGGGATGGAACTGCAGCGGCACAAGGGCGTGAAATGGATTGCGGACTTCCGCGACCCGTGGACTTCCATCGGTTACCATTCAAAATTGATGCTATCGCGATATGCACAAAAGCGGCACGAGCAGCTTGAACATGCGGTACTGACTACGGCCGATCGCGTCATTGCCACGAGCCCGACCACCGCCGCCGAATTCCGCCGCATCGGGGCACGGAACGTCACGGTGGTCACCAACGGGTTCGAACCCGCCGAGCCCGCTGCCAGGCTGGACACAAAATTTACAATTGCACATATCGGATCATTGCTTTCCGGACGCAACCCCGAGAACCTGTGGAAGGCCATCCGTGAACTGTGCGACGAGGTGCCGGGATTTTCGCAGGACCTTGAACTTGAGCTCACCGGGACTGTTGCGGCCGACGTGGTGGCCTCTGTCAAGAAATCCGGGCTTGAGGCAAACCTGAAGCTGGTCCCGTACCTTCCGCATGCCGGGGCGGTTGCCAGGCAAAAGTCGGCGCAGGTGCTGTTGCTCATCGAGATCGATTCGGCCGAAACGCGCGGAATCCTTCCGGGGAAACTTTTTGAATATATGGCTTCGGGCCGACCCGTGGTTGCAGTAGGGCCGGAGGGTTCGGATATCGAGCAGATCATCGGGGAGACCTCATGCGGCGCCTATTTCCTGTACACCGATACGCATCGGATAAAGGATCACATCGGCACCCTTTATCAGCAGTATAAGACCGGGCAACTCGAATCGAAAGCCGTCGGTACTGAAAAATATACCCGTCGCGCCACATCGCGCCAGCTTGCCAACTTAATTTCCGGATTATGGGAATAGTGCTGCGGCAATCCGTTCGGAATACCGTTCTCACCTATATTGGTTTCGCAATAGGGGCCGCCAATGCGCTGTTCATGTACCCGCATTTTTTGGGGAAGACCTATTACGGGCTGACGGCGTTCCTGCTTTCGTCGGCCAATATCATGATGCCGCTCATGGCTTTTGGCGTACACAACACGCTGGTGAAGTTCTATTCGGGCTACCTCACCGAGAGGGAGCGCGCGGCATTCCTGGGCTTTATGCTGATGCTTCCCGTGCTTGCCATTGTTCCTGTTGGCGTTATCGCGCTCATTTTCCAGGACGTCATCATAGAATGGCTTTCGCGCGAAAACCCGATCATTGCCGGGTACGCCTGGATGATCGTGGCCATCGGGCTTTGCATGGGCTATTTCGAGATATTTTACGCCTGGGTCAAGGTCCACATGAAATCGGTGTACGGAAATTTCATAAGGGAAGTGTTGCAACGGGTGCTGATCAGCATTTTTTTGATGATGGTATTCCTCGATGTGATTTCGGCGGTTGCCTTCATCTACGCCACGGTGGGCATCTACCTGTCCACGACCCTGATGATGGCCGTTGCCGCGCTTCGCATCAAACGCCCTGAATTCGATTTTAAAATCCTGGAACGGTCCCGGCCCATGCTGGTGTACTCGGTTTTCATCATCCTGTCGGGCAGTGTGGCGGTGCTGCTTTTGGACATCGACAAATTCATGCTGGGCAATATGCTCAAAATCGACAATGTCGCGTATTATTCGGTGGCGATCTTCATTGCGACGGTGGTGGCGGTCCCAAGCCGTGCCATGCACCAGATTACTTATCCCATAACGGCGAGGCTGATGCACGAGGGAAAGTACGATGAACTGGATCAGTTGTACAAGAAGTCGTCGGCCAGCCTTCAGGTTGTGGGCGGTTACGTCCTGCTCGGGATCCTGATCAACATCGACATGCTTTACAAACTGCTTCCCGATGATTACAGCCAGGGCGTATTTGTCGTGTTTGCGATCGGGCTTTCCAAATATTTCGACCTCATGCTGGGAAACAACAACGCCATTATCTTCAACTCAAAGTATTACAGGATGGTCCTGGCGCTGGGGCTGCTTTTGGGATTGCTGGCCGTCGCGCTCAACTATGTCGCCATTCCGCGGTACGGTATTAATGGTGCGGCCATGGCGACGCTTGTCTCGGTGTTCCTGTACAGCCTGGCCAAGCTGCTTTTTGTGGTCATCAAGATGAAACTGTTTCCGTTTACGAGGTCCAACGTGAATGCCGCGTTGATCGGCGTTGCCTTGTTTGGCCTGTTCTACTTTTGGGACATCGGCCTGCACCCGTTGCTTTCCATAGGGGTGAAGTCGGTGTTGATGTCGGTGCTTTACTGGCTGGCCGTGATCAGGTTCAGGGTGTCGCAGGATATCTATGAGTTCGCAGTGCGGATGATGCCGTCCCTTCGCCGGATTCCATAAAAAAACCCGCCCCACATTGCTGCGGAAGCGGGCTTTCAAACAAACCAATCTAACCAATCAACTTTCTATTTCTTATCTTCAATCAATTCTTTCGTTCCGTCAGGGCGGTAGTAATAATAATCGTTTGGGTTTGCAGGACCGTAATATGACGGCTGGTAATATCCTGCATAAGCCACTTCTTTCACCGCTCCCATCACTTCCACAAGCCTTCCACGCCTGTCATAGATCATCTTCATGTTTCCCGCCCGAACCATAAGCGGACCATTATATTGGAAATAAACGGTGCCGATTCTCTTGATCCTGTTGGTACGGTCATAGTTTACAAAAACGTTGCCAATTCTTCTCACCCGGCCAAAATTATCATGTTCGATGCGTACGCCTGCAGGTGCGAAAGAAGCACCGTAAGTATTCGGATGATTTCGGCGGTAGTACTCACCGCCCGTCGATGTGCCGGTATTGAAATCAAATGTCCCGTCGGGGAAAACATAAAATTCAATGCCGCGTTCAACGAATGAAACAGGATGGTCAAAATTGAAAAGAACGTGGTTCGCATTTGCCCGGGCAAAAAGTGCGAGTGCTGCAAAGAGTAATAATTTTTTCATGATCCTGGTGTTTTGGTTAGCCTACTCTTTCGATTTTCGGCGCCTCGGCAGCGTGCTGCATTTTGCGTTTTCCAATTTGCGTGCCAAAACCGAAAATAATTTAGTCCAACCTTCAAACGATTGTATTTCAGTATTGAGTACTTTTGTTTCTTTACGATTTACAATGAAACATTGGTTTTGCCTTCTGACTTTTTTTGCCTTTGCCCTTGTCCGTGGCCAGGCGTATGTAGCCGCGTACGGTGCCGTGGCCGATCAGGTCTCACCGTCCAACATCCTGTCCAGCCTGACCGAATTCCAGGCGTTCGGCGTAAAGTACCGCGGAACGGCCGCACAGGCAAACGCGCTGCAGTGGCTCAAGGACGGATATCTCTCGTATGGCTATGCGGCTGGCCAGCTGGTCGAGGATCCCTTCAGCTACAGCGGATCGACCTGCAAGAACCTGGTCGTGACCAAGATCGGGACGCTGTATCCCGACATTTTCGTGATCATCGGCGGCCA
>SXQR01000272.1 GCA_005792865.1 Flavobacterium sp.
GATCGAAATCTTCACCACGATGTTCAAGGCCGTGAACATGAATTACGTGGACCAGACCAACCCGGCCGAACTCATGGACAAGGCCATCAAGAGCATGCTCGCCGACCTGGACCCGTACACGGTCTATTTCAACGAGCAGGACGTGGTCAAGTTCAAGATCAACAACACGGGCGAATACACGGGTATCGGGGCGATGATCACGCGCAAGGGCGGCAAACTGATCATCAAGGAGCCTTATAAAAATTACCCTGCGGACAAGGCCGGGCTTAAGGCCGGTGACGAAATCATCCAGATCGGCGATGTGAACCTCGAGGACTTCAAGGAGGACGCCGGACAGCTGCTCAAAGGCGCCAAGAATGCGAAGATCGACGTGAAGTACCGCCGCCAGGGCAAGGTGCAGTCGGCAACGATCGTGCTGGAGGAAGTGGAACTCAAGGCGGTTCCCTTCTTTGCCAAAATCGATGCAAAAACGGGTTACATCGTCCTTTCGCAATTCAACCGCAAGGCAACGCTGGAGACCAAGGAGGCACTTGAACAACTCAAGCGCGAAGGGGCCGAACGCATTGTCCTTGATTTGCGCGGAAATCCCGGCGGATTGCTGGCCGAGGCGGTCAACATCTGCAACCTTTTCGTGCCTAAAGGCGAAGTCATCGTCACTACCAAGTCCAAAATCGAAAAGCACAACAACACCTACAAGACCACGCGCGATCCCATCGATACCGAGATCCCGTTGGTCATCCTGGTGGACGGCCGCAGTGCCTCGGCATCCGAAATCGTGGCGGGCGCCCTGCAGGATCTGGACCGGGCCGTGATCGTGGGAAGCCGCAGCTTTGGGAAGGGGCTGGTGCAACGGCCCGTCGACCTGACGTACGGGACGCAGATCAAGATCACGATATCCAGGTATTACACACCTTCGGGACGGTGCATCCAGGCGCTCGATTACGCCCACCGCGACGAGGAGGGAAAGGCGGTCCGGACCGATGCGGCCAAATACAATGCCTTCAGGACGCGCAAGGGCCGCACGGTTTACGATGGCGGTGGGATCCTTCCCGATGTCGAACTGGCTGAAACCAAATTGAGCCCCATCTCGGAAGCGCTCGTGCGCAATGACGGCATCTTCAATTACGTGACATCGTATTATTACAAAAATCCATCGCTCGGCGACAAGATTCCCACCGTGACCGATGCCGATTTCAACGATTTCAAGGCTTTCCTCAAACGCGAGAAATTTTCATTTGACACTGAAACCGAATTGGCGCTCAAGAAGACGCTCGAAGCCGCCAAGAAGGAAAAAATCGACGCATCCATCACCGCCGAATACCAGCAATTACTTGCTTCTCTTCAAAAAAGCGAAGAAAATCAGCTCAACCAGAACCAAAAAGAGATTAAAAATTTACTTTTGGACGAAATTATCAAGCGGTACCAATACAAGGAAGGGCTTTATCAGTATTACACGAAAAGCAATTCAGAGATCAAGAAAGCCATCGCGATTCTTGACAACGCCGCCGAATACAACAAGATCCTAAAGCTGTAAATGAAGCATTTTCTCAGGTTGTTGCCGCTGCTCTTCTTTGGATGGGCACAGGCGCAGGAAGAGGTTGTCCAGTCGGTTTACTTTGAATTCGACAAATTCTCGCTCGATCCCAGGCAGGAACAGGCGGTGGTCAACTTTATCAAATCCACCGATTCCACGCGGATTGAATCGGTGGAAATATTTGGTTATACAGACGACATCGGCAAGGAAGCGTACAATTTCAAGCTTTCGACAAATCGCGCCAATACCATCCGCGAAGCATTGCTCAAAAACGGCATCCGCAACAAGATCATCGTCACCATCGAAGGCAAGGGCCGGATACTCATAGACGACGACATCATCGAGAATCTCCCCGAGAAGCGTTCAAAGAACCGCAGGGTGGACGTCGTGCTCAATCTCAAGGAACTTCCCAAGATCGAACTTCCCGGTTTCTATACCGCCATCCAAAAGAAACACGTGGTTGGCGATCACATCTACCTGGAGAATCTTTTGTTTGAACGCGGGAGCAGCAAGCTCACCATGAAGGCCAAGCTGCAACTGGACGGGATCGCGCGCCAGTTGATGAAATACAAAAACCTCCAGTTCGAGGTACAGGGCCACGTGTGCTGCACGCCGCCCTATCAAAAAGAGGCCATCGACCGGGAAACCCGCAAGAGGCAGCTTTCGCAAAACCGCGCCGAATCTGTTTACAAATACCTCGTTTTCAAAAAGATTGCAAAGAACCGGATGACTTTCAAGGGCTACGGGAACACCGTTCCGCTGGGCAAAGGTGCCGAATATGACCGCCGCGTGGAACTGGTTATCACCAAGATCTGATCAGCCCGTGCGGATCATCCTGATGTGCGGAATGTCATCTTCGAGGTAGGTATCGCCCACGGCTGCAAAACCGTGGAATTCATAAAATTTTTTCAGGTAGAGTTGTGCCGATATTTCAATGTCGACCGCATCGAACTCGCGATGGATTGCCGTGATGGCCATCCGCATCAGGTCGTGGCCCCATTTACGGTCGCGGAATTCCCTGCCGATCACCACACGGCCCACCGATGCCATGTCAAAATAATCGCCTTTGTCGAACAGTCGGGCATAGGCTACGATCCGGTCCCCAAAATGTCCCATTAAGTGAAGCGCTTTGTAGTCCTTGCCATCAACGTCCTGGTAAACGCAATCCTGCTCCACTACAAAGACCTCCGACCGCAGCTGTAGCACTTGGTATAGTTCGCCAACCGAAAGCCGCTCAAAAGGGCTTATTTTCCATTTTAGCGCCATCAGTTAAAGTTTAGTGTTTTAATGATCGCCTCAAGTTCATGCATCAGGTCGCGCTTTTCCTTTGAAGGCGCGTAGCAGAATCCCTCCAGGACCAGGATGCGGGAGCGCTTGGGATCGCGGATCGCAAAAGTGATAAAGGGGCCGGACATGAAATCGTTGCGCAACTCCCAGGTCCCCTTTGCCTCAAACGCATTGTGGTTGGCTACCTTGGTCTCGCGGATGTACGGTGCATAGGCACCCTCAGTCACCATCGGGCTGTCGGGCACGGTGCCGTGGATGTAGGCGGCGCCGATCGAATCTCTGATGCGCGTCAGGTTGTTGACCAGGTCGGGCCCGGGCTGCAGGGCGCTCAGGGGCAATTCATAAATAATCAGGCTGGTGTTCCCGCTGATGATTTCCCGCTTCAGCCAAATGAATTTAGGGCCTTCGCGCACAATTTTATAAGTCGTCGGCACGGCGAGCGCGATTCCAAATTTCTCTTGAATAGGCCTGGTGTCTATCAAGGCGCTGTCCATTCGTTTTTGAGCTTCGCGCAATTCGGTGGCCTTCATGATTTCAACAATCTGCGGTGCACGCCGCTCGATTATCTCAAGGAGTTCGGGGATATTGCGACCCGATATGCGGATAATGTTTTGGGGGGCGCCGCTCTTTTTTGAATCGACTTCAAACTTGGTCTCGCCGGTCTTGATCACGATGATGTTTCGCGTGTTGGTCGTAAATCCTTCAAGGAGCTTGAGCGGGTACTGATTGATGGTAAAAAGCGGTTCTTCCTGAGGCAGCCCGGTTACCGGAGAGGCAAACTTGGTCCGGATCGTATCGCCCACCTCGCCGTTCCACAACAGATCGTCGATGATTACCGAGATGTGGTTGATCTGTCCCGAGGAGAGCGCATCGTGCCGTTCGTCACCTCGCTTGCAAGATTCCGCCATGAGGGCGACCGCAAAAAAAAGAAGGGCTTTCTTCATACTCCGAAGTTATGAAAAAAGCCCTTGATCCCCGCGGTGAAAACTTATCCGTTGATCTTAAGTTTCATGCCCGGTTTGATGTTTTCGTTGCGAATGCCGTTCCATTTCTTGATGTCCGAAACGGTGATGCCCGGGTATTTTTTGGCAATGCTGAAAAGTGAATCGCCCTTGCGCACCAGGTA
>SXQR01000273.1 GCA_005792865.1 Flavobacterium sp.
ACATTGACGAGGCCGAAAGGATCCGCAATGCCGTTTATCAAAAAAAGCTCTTCATCAAAAAAGGGGAGGAGGAAGGCATCAACGCGAATTTCCTGAAGAAGGTTGACGAGCGCCTGCCGGACCATTTTGAGTATGAAGCGCTCAAGTCCATCGTACTGGAGGAAAAACAGCGCGAGTCCGATCCGGAGATCATCAAGGATTACAACCTGGTCCTGGCCCTATCGGACAGCTACCGCAAGATTTCCTTTTCGCGGGATACCGATATCAGCGACCGCGTCATCTTCCCCATATCGGATCTGGAAAGCCGCGGTATCGAGGACGCCCGATTCGTGAAATTCACCAAGGAAAACGGCTCGGTGGTCTATTACGCAACCTATACCGCGTATGACGGCAACCACATCATGCCCAAGCTGCTCAAGACCAATGATTTTTACGATTTCAAGACCAGTCCCCTCAACGGCGAAGGCGCGCGAAACAAGAACCTCGCGCTGTTTCCGCGCAAGATTGCCGGCAAATACGCGATGCTCTCCCGCATCGACGGCTGGAATAATTACATCATGTACAGCGACAACATCAACGTTTGGGACAATCCCATCAAGATCCAATCGCCAGAGTATCCCTGGGAACTCGTTCAGATCGGGAACTGTGGGTCGCCCATAGAGACCGCCGAGGGCTGGCTGGTGATCACGCACGCGGTGGGGCCGATGCGCACCTATTCGATCGGCGCCTCACTCCTGGACCTGGAAAATCCCCAAAAGGAAATCGGAAGGCTAAAAGAACCTTTGTTGATGCCGAGTTCGGACGAACGCGAAGGCTATGTCCCCAACGTGGTGTACAGCTGCGGATCGATCGTGCACAACGGCGAACTCATCCTGCCGTACGGACTTTCAGATCATTCTTCAGGATTCGCGACGGTAAGCTTGAAATTGTTGCTCGAGAAATTGAAGGAGGGAGGGTGATATCAATTGGAGAATGCGACAATTTGAATATTTGAAAATGAAGAATGGATGTACCGATGTGCAGATGTGCAGATGTGCAGATGTGCAAATATGCATATGAGCCAATCCGGCTGCAATAAACCTCTGAATATAATGGTAACCGTTTGATAACTGCTACTGACAACTGATGATTGACGACTGACAACTGACGACTCTCTACAAAAAAAAGGCTACTCCTTTCGAAATAGCCTTCTTCCATTGGTCATTGGTTGTTTTATTCGTCCGCTTCCAGATTATCCTGTTTGTCGCGGAAATCCATTTTTTCAGTCGGGCGGCCCTCGTCAAAAAGGGCGTCGTCCTTGTGCTGGTTCTCGTGGTCCTCGTACTGGTTCTTGCGCGTATCGCTACGGGCATGATCGCGGTTGACCTCGTTGGAGTTTTGGTAATTCTTTTGACCGTCGTGCAAATGCTGCCCGGGTTGGTTATTTTGTGGTGCCATAGCTTTTTCTTTTTGTAAAATTAGCCACACCTGCAACGGGATGCGTTATGCAATTCCGAACAAAACTTACAGCTTTAACTGCATTGTCCTAAAAGCCAGTAGATCAATATAAATACGATGATGGTGCCAAAACACCCTCCTCCTAATTTTTTCGCGCCGTAACCGGCAATGAGTGCCCTGAATAATTTGTTCATGATGGTTGGTTTTATTGGTTAATGGGTAATCCCAGCTTGCGATGCGTATCGGTCACCGCCCTGACATTCTTGTAATCGATCCAGGCCTGTCCCCGTGAACGCCGCATCAGGTTGTCAAAATGCCGCATGATAAACACATTATAGGCGGCCATCGACAGATTCCCGATCTTCCTCGGGAAGGCCCTGAGGCTCATTGAAAAACCCGGAGTCAGGTATTTCATGTAATGCCAATAGCCTTCGGGCATATAAAGCATTTCACCGTGCGCCAGGTTCGTGACATGCCCCTGGGCCTTCTCAAGCGCCGGCCATCGGTTAAAGTCGGGGTTGTCAAAATCGATATCCTCGCGCGAAATCAATGCGTGCGGCACCTTGTAGAGATAGGGCGTCTGGTTTGGGGCAAAAAGGATGCACTGCTTCTCGCCGTGAAAGTGGAAATGAAGGATGTTGGAATAGTCGATGTCAAAATGCATGAACACGCGCGAATTCTCCCCTCCAAAAAACAGCATCGGCAATTGCCTGACCAGCCGCAGACCTATGTCCGGCCAAAGGAAATCATCCTTGAGCTGCGGCACCTCCCTCATCAGGTTGTACAAAAAGATCCGGTAATTTGTCGGACCTGATTCCAGTAAGTCAATGTACTTGGACATCTGCATCTGCGCATGGGCCTGATTGAACCCGTCCCGGTGCGACACCGGCCTGTCATCGTATAGCGGGACCGTCTTGTCACCGGCAATCTCCCTTATATACGAGAGTTTCCATTTTTCATAAGCCGGCCAATCGCGCGTCAGCTGCTCAATGACCACAGGTTTTTGCGGACGAACGTAATCCTTTATAAAATCTGCCCGGGAAACCGTCTTCAGCCGGGGTATCTCCTGTAAATGCAAGCCCATCTTAAAATTGTTTCGCTAAAAACAAATTTAAGCAAATTAGGCACGCCGGCACTAAGCGTAAAGCACCTCGGGCTCTTCGTCCTGTTGTGCCTCGTCGCAATCCCAGTAATGGTTGCTGTTGATGTAAATGATGTTTTGCAGGTGGGCATCCTGCGTTTTGAAATCCTCGGGCGTTACAAATACTAAGTCCATGTGGTTTGTTTTATGCAAATCTCCACATTTCGGCAGGGGCGCGCCTTACATTTAAAAATACTTTCTTACAAAATTTCAGTATCCTCCTGACAGCAGGCTGCCGCCAATGGGCGCTTTCGCCTCAATACCCAGCTTTTTCATCATTTCCCAGGTCGTGCACACAGCCGCAGAGGTCACCGCGATCCCCGTTTCTTTCTCGAGAAGGTCAATTGCCTCGAGCGAAGGCATCTGCACGCAGCACGAGGCCACGAGTACGTCCACGCCTTTCAGATCCAGCTTTTTGTAATGCTGCAGGAGGTTCATCGGGTCCTGCGCCGCCACTTCCAGGTTGTCCGCAATCTCCAGCGCGACAAAATCCACGACCTCGAAACCCTGGTGCTCAATGTAATCCACGACCAATTCGGCAAGCGGCCTCATGTAGGGCATCATCAGGGCAACCCGTTTGGCACCAAGGGCGCGCAACCCTTCAACGAGCGCACCGGCACTGGTCACGATAGGGGTAGGGTAGCCGTTTTCGGCTGTTTCGCGGGTGAGGTTGGATTCTGAAACGCAATGATATCCGCGTCCCATGCTCATGATGGCCACCAGGCAGGCGTAACCCATCACATCCACCTGCGCATCCGATAGCTCCTGCGCGCACTTCAGGCTCATCGCATCCATGGCCTCGAGTTCCTCCTTGGTCACCTTCTTCATGCGCATGCGGCTCGAGTGGAAGGTAAACCGCTCCGGCAATACGGTCTCCCGCGACCTGAACACGGCCGGAATCTCGGTTTCCATTGTAACATTCGATGAAGGCACGATCTGCCCGAT
>SXQR01000274.1 GCA_005792865.1 Flavobacterium sp.
ATCGGTTTTTTGGCGGAGCTCGTCAAAACTGCCCCAGCGGGTCCTGTCGGCCGGGATCTCGGTTTTGTCGTACCAATTGCCGTTCACATATCTGAAGAAATCGTCTCCCGGCTTTACCGACTTGTCCATGAAGGAAACGTTGATGCCGCGCTCGACGGGAGCCTGCGCAAACGCAGCCGATGCCACGAGCAGAAGCGCAAATTTTGGAATATCTCTCATATCAATTTTGGTTGTGTGACAAATCTATTGAATCTAAATGTTAATTCGGGTGATGGCCGATGATCGGGCTGCACCATACCGATTGCTTTCGTAATTTTGCACCGGTGAAATTCATTCGACAATACCGAATATTCATAGGGGTCATGCTGGTCTTCTCGGCGGTGACGCTGTGGCTTTTCTATTCGGCACTCAACAGGCGCGCCCTTCCCGTTTACAACCCTGCGATGGTAAATCCGGAACTGGTGGATTCCACAGTCCAGCACGTGGGCCGGTACCACACCGTGGGAGACTTTGCATTTGTCAACCAAAACGGCCGCCGCGTTACACAGGAAGATTATAACGGGAAGATTTACGTGGCCGATTTCTTCTTCACGACCTGCGGTTCCATCTGCCCAAAAATGACGGCACTCATGAAACAGCTCCAGGAAAGGACCAACGCCATGGAAGATGTCAAATTATTGTCGCACACGGTAATGCCCGAAGTCGATGATGTGCCGAGGCTGCGCAGATATGCCGATTCGGTTGGCGTGGACGATGCCCGATGGAACCTGGTCACCGGCGACAAAAAGGAAATCTACGCGCTCGCACGCAAGTCCTATCTCGCCGTCAAACAAGGCAGGCCCGAAGAACTCTACGACATGGTCCACACCGAGAATTTTGTGCTTGTTGACAAGAAACGGCGCGTCCGCGGGTTTTACGACGGCACCGATCCCGAGGAGCTCGAACGGCTCTTGGACGACATTGAATTGCTACGGACCGACGATTAATTGGGTTGTTTCTTAACAATTAAAGGCCTAATTTTGTCGCTTTATTCAATCTAAATAAACTTTGCAGACTACAATCGACGCATTGAAAATCGGACAACGCGGAACCATCCTCGAGTTCGACATTGACACCGTGCCGCTCAAACTCCTGGAAATGGGGTGTTTGCCCGGAAACGAGGTCCGCGTCCTGCAAATCGCCCCCCTGGGAGACCCGCTTTATCTGGATGTCAACGGTTCGCACCTTGCGATCAGGATCGAGACCGCCCGGAATATCCAGGTTGAAACCGAATCATGAGCAACGAAAACATCAATGTCGCCCTGATCGGGAACCCCAACACCGGAAAAACCTCGGTCTTTAACCAATTGACGGGCCTCAACCAACAGGTCGGCAACTATCCGGGAATCACGGTCGAGAAAAAAATAGGGTTCTGCAGGCTGCCCAACAACGTCCGGGCAAACATCCTCGATCTTCCGGGAACCTACAGCCTCAATGCGAGTTCGATCGACGAGAATGTGGTCATCGAACTTTTGCTCAACAAGAACGACAAGTTGTATCCCGATGTGGCCCTGGTGGTGAGCGACGTTGAAAATCTCAAACGGAATCTGCTGCTCTTCACGCAAATCAAGGACCTTGAAATTCCCGTCATATTGGTCATCAACATGGCCGACCGCATGAAGCACAAGGGCATCACGCTGGACATTGCGTATCTCGAGCAAAGGTTGAACACGAAGATCGCGCTGGTTTCGACGCGGCAGAAGACCGGCATCGAGGAACTCAATAACCTGATCGCCACCTACAAGACGCTGTCCACCGAACCGTGCCTCAACGCCTCGTCGATCGATCCCGATTATTTCAATAGCCTCCGCAAGGCCTTTCCAAACCAGTTGCTCTACAAACTTTGGTTGGTCATCACGCAGGATGTCAATTTCCTCAACCTTGAACGAAATGAGATCCGCGGAACTTTCACCAAGTCGCATTCGGACCTCAAACGGTTGCAACAAAAGGAAACCATCAAGCGCTACCAGTTCATCAATGATGTGCTCAAGGTGGGCCAGACCATTGACGAGGCCTCGGCACGCGATTTCAGAGGGCGGCTTGACCGCGTCCTGACCCATAAAGTCTGGGGCTATGTCGTGTTTTTCGGGATATTGTTCGCCATTTTCCAATCCATTTTCGATTGGTCATCGGTACCGATGGATTTTATCGACTCGCAATTCGCGGGACTGTCGGCAACCGTCAATGAATCAATGCCGCCCGGCATGCTCACAAGCCTCATCGCCGAAGGGATCATTACCGGAATCGGGGGCATCCTGATCTTTATCCCGCAGATCGCGTTTCTCTTCCTGTTCATTTCGGTGCTGGAGGAAAGCGGATACATGAGCCGCGTGGTTTTCCTCATGGACCGCATCATGCGCAAGTTTGGGCTAAGCGGCAAGAGCGTGGTCCCGCTGATATCGGGTACGGCGTGTGCGATTCCGGCGATTATGGCAACCCGCAACATCGAAAACTGGAAGGAACGGCTCATCACGATCCTCGTCACCCCGTTCACGACCTGTTCCGCAAGGCTTCCCGTCTATGCGATCATCATCGCGCTCATCATTCCCAACCGGCGCATCCTCGGGTTCCTCAATCTCCAGGGACTCACTTTGATGTTGCTGTACATGCTTGGGTTTGGGATGGCGATTGTCTCGGCGTGGATCCTCAACCGCGTGCTCAAGATCAAATCCAAGACGTTTTTCATTGTCGAAATGCCAAACTACAAGTTGCCGCTCATCAAGAACGTCGCTCTGAATGTTTTGGAAAAAACAAAGGCCTTCGTGTTTGGCGCGGGCAAGATCATCCTGGCAATCTCGATCGTTCTTTGGTTCATGGCCTCGTATGGCCCGGGCGAAAATTTTGACAGGGCCGATGAAATCGTAGCGGCCGAGGCATCGCTGTCGGATGATCCGTCGATCCCCGATGAGGCCGAACTCGAAAACCGGGTGGCGTCCTACAAACTGGAGAATTCATACATCGGGATTATGGGCAAGGCCATCGAACCGGTGATTGCGCCTCTTGGTTACGACTGGAAAATCGGCATTGCGGTACTCAGTTCCTTTGCTGCCCGCGAGGTGTTCGTCGGCACACTGGCCACGATATACAGCGTGGGGAACAGCGACAATGAGGAGACCATCAAGGAAAAGATGACAGAGGAAAGGCGCGCCGATACCGGATTGCCGGTGTTCAATTTCGCGACCGGGATATCCCTGCTCCTCTTTTATGCCTTTGCGATGCAATGTGCGAGCACGCTTGCCGTTACTAAAAAAGAGACCAATGGCTGGAAGTGGCCAACGGTGCAACTGGTGCTCATGAGCGGTTTCGCATACGTTACCGCGCTGGCCGCCTATCAATTCCTAAAATAATGCAGACAGTCATTGCCTTAACGATACTGGCCGTCGCCGTCGCCTATCTGGTCAACCGCTTTATCTTACCGCGGAAGCGCAGGAAAAATTGCGGAGGTCCCAGCTGCGGCTGTTAGCCAAGCGCCACATCGAGTGTCATCATCACGATGAACCCGCCAATGAATCCCATGGTGGCGATGTCCGTGTTCTTGTCCTGTTGGGTTTCGGGAATGACCTCCTCCACTACCACGAAAATCATGGCTCCTGCGGCGAACGCCAGGGCATACGGCAGGATCGGCGTAAAGAAACTTACCGCAAGTGCGCCCACTACGCCCGCAACGGGCTCGACCAGTGCCGATGACTGGCCGTACATGAAACTCTTGCGACGGCTCAATCCCATCCGCCTCATGGGCATTGAAACCGCAATTCCCTCCGGAAAGTTTTGGATCCCGATCCCGATGGCGAGCGTTACGGCACCGGCGATGGTGGCCTCGGGGATCCCGGCCGCGACACCGCCAAACAGGACGCCAACAGCCAAACCTTCCGGAATATTGTGCAAGGTGATGGCAAGGACCAGGAGCGTGGTTCTTTGCCAGGGCGATTTGACACCTTCGGTTTCCTTGAAGTTGATGTGCATGTGCGGCAACAGTTTGTCAAGCCCAAAGAGGAACATCGCCCCAAGCAGGAATCCCACTGCCGCGGGAATGACCTTGATAAAGCCTTCGCCCTCGCTCATGTCTATTGCGGGAGAGAGCAGGCTCCAGTAACTGGCCGCCACCATAACGCCGCCCGTAAAGCCCAGCATCCCGTCCAGCACGGCCCGGTTCATGTCCCTGAAAAAGAACACCACCGACGCACCCAGCGCCGTGAGGAACCACGTGAAAAGCGTTGCGTACAAAGCCGCGACGACAGGGTCGATGCTTTCCAGATAATTGATTACTTCCTGATACATATCAAATGGTTTTTACGTAAATGTTTTCGGCTATTTTTTGCGAGATGGCCAACGGTTTTCCACCAGCGACGATGGCGAGCGAACCGTCAAAGTGCTCGCGGCTTTCCACCATGATAGAGGTGCCCAGGGCAATCCGGCGGCTGTCCAGGTATTGCAGGAAGGCCGACGAGGAATCGCGGACGCCCACGCATACCGCATCAAGTCCGGGGCGAAGTTCCGAAAGCAGCATCTTGCTCGTGCGCACCATGTTTCCCTGCGCGTCCGGAATGGGGTCGCCGTGGGGATCGGTTTGGGGGTTGCCGAGGAAATTGTCAAGCTTTTCGATCAATTTTTCAGAGTGGATGTGCTCGAGCTGTTCGGCGATGTCGTGGACCTCATCCCACGCAAAATCAAGTTTGCTCACCAGGAACACTTCCCAGAGCCTGTGCTTGCGCACGATCATCTTGGCCGCAT
>SXQR01000275.1 GCA_005792865.1 Flavobacterium sp.
GAACGCCGTGGTGACCATCCAGGAATCGAAGTAGCCGACAAAATACGCGAGGATGTAGAATCCCAGGTTCAGCCCAAGGGCCTGCCGTATGTGGAAGGAGGCAAATTCGCGTTTTGGATCGGTGTTCATGAACATGGCGATCACCGTCCCGATGATGGAGAGGTAGGCCACGATGGCGGTCTTTCGTGCCTCTTGGTCAATCTGCATTTTTGATGTAGTATTTGTCGCCGATGACGCTTCCGTACACGAAACCCTTCATCGAATGGCCGATGAAAGCCGAATTTTTGGATTTGGAAAGAATGTCGCGGGTTGAAAATTTCCATTCGCGATCAGGATCGAAAAGCGCGATCGCGGCTTTGGATTCCGGTTTCAATGTTGACCTGGATACGCCAAAACGTTCGCGGCCCGCGGTGAGCTTTTGCACGATTGCTTCAATTGGAAATAACGTGCCGAGTGCGCCAAATGCAGACTCCAGCCCGATCGTGCCGGCCTCGGCCAGTGCAAACTCCACCTTTTTGTGTTCGATGTCCACCGGATGGTGATCGGTCGTGATCATGTCAATCGTTCCGTCCAAAACACCCTTGCGAAGCGCCTCCACGTCAGAGGTTTCACGCAGCGGCGGCGATACCATGAAATTCGCATCGAACCCCGCAAGCTTGCTTTCGTCCAGCGCAAGATGATGCACCGATACACTGCAGCTCACGTCCAAACCCCTTTCCTTTGCCTCTCTTATCAGCGCGAGGGCACCTTTTGTTGAGATCGTGGGGATATGCAACCGGCCGCCCGTGTATTCAAGCAGCATGAGGTTCCTCGCGATCGCCAATTCTTCTGCCAGGGCAGGGATGCCCCGAAGGCCCAGGCTCGCGGCGGTCCTGCCTTCATGCGCCACGCCGCTGCCGGCAATCGAGCGGTCCATGGAATAGGCCAGAATGAGCGCGCCAAAGTCGCCCCCGTACTGCAGGGCGATCTTCAGCAGGTTCGCGTCGTCAATATTCTTGTTATAGTCCCCAAAGGCGATGGCGCCGGAGAGGTGCATGTCGTAGAGCTCGGCTAGTTCAATGCCTTTGCCCCCGCGGGTCAGGTTGCCGATGGGATATGCGTTTGCGCCCTTGCCCACTGCATTTGACAGTATCCACGAGACCTGCGAAGCGCTGTCGGTGGCGGGGATACCGGTCGGCTGGATCGCAACGTCGGTAAATCCTGAAAGCGCCGCCGTCCGCAGCTCATGCGCGAGCGTACCGCGTTCTTCCCGGCCGGGTTCGCCCGTGGTGATGCCCGAATCGAAAAATCCGGGACTGATGTGCAGGTTTTTAATTTCAATGATTTCTGCACCCCCCGACCGGATCCCGCTTCCGAAATTTTCAATTTGACCATCTTCGATGAGCAGGTCACCCGTTTGGCCGTTCCAGGGGCTCTCAGGGTCAATGATCCGGGCTTGGCGGAAAATCAGCTTCATTTGACGAATTTTTGGATGAGGATTTCGCAAACCGCGAAAAGCAGCGCTAAAATAACAAACCATTTCCAGATATCGGTGCCGGTGCGCGCACTTGCCAGCCCGTCGAATACCGCGCCGGCGCTTTCGGCGGTCTCGAACCCCGACAGCACGCTCACATCCGGTTGCGGAAAACTTTCCGACCGGTCATAATTGAAACTGATGCCAGCAATGGATTTTCCGTCCTTGTAGACTTCAAAATTCCCAGCCTGGGCGGGATTGTCCGCGAAATTAAGTTTTGCCTTTCCGCCTTGCAGCTGCTGGACCGGAATGAACTTTTCCTCCTGTCCGCGCACCTCCAGGACGCCCTCGCCCGTGGTTTCCGCTTCAATTACCAGGGGATTGTCGTCGCCGATGGCCATCGCCTGCAGGCCACCCTTGGTCGCTGTCCGCGCCATGTTGTAAAAGGTGGGGACAATCAGCGGTGAAAGTTGGAAATTGCCGTATTCCCGGGCGAGCGGAGCGGCAAAAACATAGATATTTCCCAAGCCGCGGGTTTGCGATGCAAGAAATGGTTCACCGCCTTCAAAAGACAGTGCCGGAGCGCTGCGGGACGAAAGCCCGTAGGAAACACTCACCGAAGGATATTGGAAATTATCAATCTTTTTTTCAAAGACCTGTGCATAAAGCGGATGCGAAAAGGCGATGCGGGTAACCTGCCTGGGCGATCGCGATGCGGCACCCAAAGCGATGCCGCCCGCTTTTTCCAACAGCGCGTTCAGGCCGCTTCCGTTTTGTGCCGGTGGGATTGCGATGAGCGTTCCGCCGGCCTCGACAAAGGCCTGCAGGGTGGACTGCAGCGCGGCAGGGATTTCCGCAAGCTCGTTGAGCACGACGGCATCCTGTTGCGGCAAGAGATTGTAATCGAGTGAGCGAACGTCGAAATTCGCATATAGAAACTCATCGGTGGTAAAGATCCTGTGCATGAACCCGGCTTTGCTGCTTTCGCCGATGCTGATCACCTTGGTCTTTTTGGGAGGCGTGATGCTAAAATAATACCGGTTGTCGAATGACATGCCATTGTCGGTGATCGATGCGTATCCGTGGAAAGCGGCTTTGGGAATGGTAAGTTTGATGGTTTTCCCCTCACCGATGTTACCCGCCATTGTCTTGGCGAGGAGTTTCCCGCGGTCGTGCAGCGCAACCGGGACCGCATCGCCTGCGCCGGAAGCCTTTAGCTTTATCGCAATTTCATAAAAGTCGCCCGTGGCGCCCTCGATGAAAACGCTGTCAATTGATACGTTGGCTTTTTGTTCGGCCTGCGGCACGATGAATCGCACGGTGGCGGTGGAATCGACAAACTTTACGGCCCTTGCCGGTATCCCGGCCGCATCGGTGATGATCACGATGTCCCGGGCAGGTCCGCGCCGCGTGTTGATCCGTGCCATTTGCGATTCGAGGTCAAAGGGCAGCGCGCTGTACGGCAATTGCTGGAGATCGGCCCTGATCGATTTGATATCGGTGTCCCAAAACGCGTCGTCATTGGTCAGCAGTGAAAACGTGCGTCCCTCGGGTACAGAGGAAAGCAGGTCCTCCACCGAGCGCCGCAGCAATTCGCCCTGTCTGCCCCGCGCCTGCATGCTGTAGGAATTGTCCAGGACGATGAAGAGTTCATTTGACGCTCCGGACTGCCTGGCCGCGAAGAAAGGCTGGGCGAAGGCGATGACGATGGCCGCCAGCAGGAGCAGCCTGGTAGCGAGCAGGAGGTATTTCTTGAGTTTTGAGCTCTTGCGCGTCTGGATCGAGAGTTCGCGAAGGAAACGGACATTGGTGAAATACTCCTTCTTAAAACGCCTCAGCTGGAAAAGGTGGACCAAAACCGGGATGATCAGCAGGAAAAGGAAATAGAGGATTTCTGGGTTCTTGAACTGCATTCCGATGGTTTTTGCGCGCATTTGGGCGCCTGCCAAAAATAGCAATCATTGGGCAATTAACCGCGCGGGGCACTATTTCTTTTTGCGTTTCGCATTTTGGGTGCGCAAGAGGTTGCGGTTGACCGAGCCGCCGGTTTTTTTCTTGGTCTTGGACGGCCCGCCAAGGTTCACTTTCTTGTTTTTTTCGGTCTTTTCGTGGAAAGCACCCTCGCCCGACAGCTTGGGTTTCTTGAGCAGGAACTTCACCTTTTCCTTTTCCTTCTCGGGACCGATGAGTTCGCGCGAGACCGCAACGGCTTCGGGCAAATCGGCCAGCGGCACCTCGCGTTCCATCAAAAGCTCTGCCTCGATGAGGAGTTCCTCGTCGCGCGGTGTCACGAAACTGATAGCCATGCCGTCGGCGTCGGCACGGCCCGTACGCCCAATGCGGTGGATGTAATGCTCCGGTATTTCCGGCATCTCGAAATTGATCACGTGCGTGATGTTGGAGATGTCGAGGCCCCGCGCCATCACATCGGTCGTGATCAGCCCGCGAAGTTCGCCGGATTGAAAGGATGCCATGGCGTTGAGCCTGTAATTCTGGGACTTGTTGGAATGAATGACGCCAAAAGAATCGGCAATGACGGCATCGATGCGCTCGTGCAGCATGTCGGCGATCTTCTTGTTGTTAACAAAGACCAACACGCGCGACAAGTTTTCGTCGGTGTTCAGCAAATGGAGCAACAGGTTGACCTTGGTGTTGAAATTGGGGACGCGATATCCGTCCTGGACAATTTTCTCCAGCGGGGTTCCCGACGGAGCGAGCGTCACTTCCTCGGGAAAATTGAAGTAGTCCTCGAGTACCGCATCGACCTCGTCGGTCATGGTGGCCGAGAACAGGATGTTCTGGCGCTTGGGGCGCATCATCGCGAGGATCGAGGTGACCTGCGGGCGAAATCCAAGGTTGAGCATCTCGTCAAACTCGTCGATGACCAGTTTTTGAGTTTCGTCAAACCTCAGCACATTGTCCAGGGCGAGATCCATTACGCGGCCTGGTGTTCCCACCAGGAGGTCGATGCCTTCATACACGGCCGTTTTCTGGGTATTGATATTGACACCGCCATAGATTCCCAGCGTGCGCACCGACATGTATTTGGTGAGTTTTTCAACTTCGGAGACGACCTGGACCACGAGTTCGCGGGTAGGGACCAATATCACGATCTTGGGGGTATGAGTGGGGGTGAATTTGTATTGCTTGAGCAGCGGAAGCAGGTAGGCGAAGGTCTTTCCGGTACCTGTCTGCGCGATGCCCATCATGTCGCGCCCCGATGCGATCACGGGGAAAGCGCGCTGTTGGATCGGCGTGGGCGCGGTAAATCCAAGCTCGTCCAAGGCCTTCTGGAGCGATTTGGGAAGTGCGAACTGTTCAAAGGCCATGGTAATTTTTTGTGCAAAGGTAAGCCAAATCGGCGACAAGCCTAATTTTCACACTCTTTCGCACCGAATCGCGATAATAAATACATTTGCCAAAAATGCCGCGATGCAAGAACCGCTTTACCAAATTCCCGCCAGATTCCGCAAGTTGGAGAACCTGCACATCGTCTTCTGGCTCATCAAGGACCTTTCATGGGCGATGCTGTGGAAACCGCTGGGCCTGATCATGATCGTACCCACCATTGGGGCCGCGGTGCTGATCACCTGGCAGACGCGCGCCATCAAGAGCGAACTGCTCCACAACATCGCGGTGGTTTTCTGGATCATGGCCAACGGGTACTGGATGATCGCCGAATTCTATTCGGAAGACGACAGCCTGCGCTACTACGCGGCGATACCGTTTACCTTGGGCATCATCGTGATCGCTTATTATTATCTCGGCGGGAACTTTCGCATCCGCCAGCGGTTCAAGAACCTGATCCCGGTCCGGCGTTATCCAAATCCCTGAATTTCTCCAGTCCAAGCCCGAAAAGCGCAAAATCATAACGCGCCGGGTCGTTCGCGTCCATTTGCCTGAGTACGCTGTCCAGTTCCTCGACTGCCTTGCGGTCATCCTGCCGCCTTTGCAGCAGTCCCAAGGCGCGCGCGGTCCGGCCCGAATGGACGTCCAGCGGGCAGGAGAGCACCGACATCGGGATGGATTTCCAGATTCCCAGATCAACGCCCGCCTTGTCGCGGCGCACCATCCAGCGCAGGAACAGGTGGATGCGCTTGGCCGCCGAATTGGCCAGCGGGTCCGCCAGGTGTTTTTTGAAGCGCGTCTCATGCGGTACGGACAACAAAATATTCCGAAAGTGGTGGATCGCGCCATGCATCGATTGGTCGCGGATGTTCTCGCGGAAAGTTTGCTCCATGCCGCCGTGCTCCGCGTAAAGCCTTTTCAGGCCGCGCACCATCGTTACCAGATCGCTTCCGTTAAAGGTGCGGTGGACAAAAGCCTGCAGTTTTTCAAGATCCGATTCGGTGTGCGACATGACAAAATCATAGGGAGCGTTCCCCATCAGGTCCATCATCCGCAAAGCGCTGGCAATCGAGGCCTTCCTGCCGCCCCAGGCGATGGTTGCGGCGAGGAAGCCTGCAATTTCAATGTCGTGTTTTTGGCTGAACCGGTGCGCGACGCTAACCGGATCGTTTTCAACAAAGGACGGATGGTTGTATTGGGCGGCCTTGAAATCGAGCAGTTCGCGGATTTCCGGGTTCATGGCAGATCAAGGGACATTTCGGCGTAGATGCGCCCGTCTACCATCACCATCTTGCGGTCGGCCATGTTGGCGAGCTCCTCGTTATGGGTGACGATGACGAAGGTCTGGCCGAATTCATCGCGCAGGTTGAAAAAAAGTTGGTGCAGGTTCTCGGCCGATGCGGTGTCCAGGTTTCCCGATGGCTCGTCGGCAAAAATCACCGCCGGTTTGTTGATCAATGCCCGTGCGACCGCCACCCGTTGCTGTTCGCCGCCCGAAAGTTCACCTGGCTTGTGCGAGATGCGGTGCGATAGCCCCAAGTGGTCGAGCAGTTTTTTGGCCTCGGCCTC
>SXQR01000022.1 GCA_005792865.1 Flavobacterium sp.
CGGAACAGCGGGACAACTTGATTTGACATCGGTCATGCCGGGTGTTTATCTGGTCTCCATCGGATCGCAGACCCTCAAGGTCGTCAGGCAATAAGCGACATTTAGAAATCTGTGATTAAAGTGGTATTTTTCCATCATGGAAAAATGGGCTTTGGTCACAGATTTTGTCCTTATCGCGGGAATGGCCATGCTGGCGCTGTGCATGCTCATCCTGGCAAAATCAAGCCGCCAATTTTCGCAGAAGATTCTTATCGTTTTCTTCTTCAGCGCTTGCTGCTTCCTGCTTTATTATTATTCGTACCTCCACAGGATCAGGATTTTGGGCGCGGTTGCGATCTTTTTCGGGAACGGGATAGGATTTCTCATCGGCCCCCTGTTGCTCTTCCAGATCAAGTCGCTTGTTTTGCCCACGCGGCTGTTTATGACCCAGATGTTCCGCCACCTGATCCCTTTTGGGCTGGTGTGGCTTTTGGTTTCGGTACCGCTTTCCATCAGCATGGCGACGCAATACCGTGGCTATGTCAAATGGTATGCGGCCAATGAAATTTACTTCAATATCCCTGAAAACCTGTTTTTTTTAGGGTACATCGCCGCGGCCTATCTCTATCTGCAAAAGATCCGCAAACGGGTCAAGGAAAATTTCTCTTCCTTAAAATCAAACGACCTGAAGTGGTACAGGCACCTGCTGATCGGTTTTGCCCTGATAGTGGTGGCCGACACCGCCTGCACCGTATATGAACTGTATTTCCCGATGGTGCCCTGGAACATCGGCACCGTGATCGCATTTTGTTTCGTGGGAATGTATGTCTATCTCGGCTACAAGGGCATGTTCCAATCGCAAATCCTGCTTCCCGATTTTTTGATCGAACCGCAACCCGAGGCCGCGCAGCCCATCGGGCCATCACCGCGCAAGACTGCAGGCCCGCTTGAAAAGTATGGCGCTGCCGAGATCGAAAAGCTCAAATCGGAACTCTTCGAAGTGCTCGAAAGCAAGAAGCCCTATCTCAATGAATCCCTCAGCCTCTCCGATCTTGCCGACCAGATGCAGATTTCGCCCAAGAAACTCTCGGACCTGCTCAACCAGCACCTCAATGTCTCCTTCTACAACCTCATCAACGATTACAGGCTGCGCGAAGTGTCCGAATGCATGTTCTTGCCGGAATATGCGAAATACACCATCGTGGGACTGGCCAACGAGTGCGGCTTCCAGTCAAAAGCAACCTTCAACAGGATCTTCAAGCAGAAATTCGGGATGTCGCCCACGCAGTACAGGGAAGCCAAATTGCGGGAAAGCGAACTTGCCGCCGGCGAAGTGGAAGCGTAAGGGATTGCAAATCATTACCGGGGAATGGAAAATTTGGCGTACCTTAAGGGATATTAATTTTTCCGATATGAAAAAGATTTTCTCCCTCCTGATGATCCTGGCGGTATTGGCCGCCTGCAAGAAGAACGAAGAAACGGTAACCGCAACCCAAGTTGAAACCGAGACCTCGGTCGCTGCCGATACCATGAGCACGTCGGCACCTCAGGGCGACATGGTCTATGCTTGTTCCATGCATCCGGAGGTGACCGGTGCAAAAGGCGACAATTGCCCCAAGTGCGGCATGGCGCTAACCGAAGAGGTTTCGCCATAATCATGCACGAAATTAGCGGGATAATATAAGAAAAGCGGATGGCAGATTGCGAAATTTGCCAATAAATCCCGGCTTATGAGGAACTTTTTGCCTATCCTGTTGTTTTTATGCGTTTCCGTTGTGCACGCGCAATCGGGAGTGATCTTTGCATGCCCGATGCATCCTGAAGTCACCTCCTCCAAGCCGGGCCGTTGCCCCAAGTGCAACATGGCGCTCGTCAGGAAAAGTACCGCTCCCAAACCCAAACCCAAGCCCGCTCCAACCAAAAGAGAATCTGTAAAGCCCGCTGCACCAAAACAAGATGCAAAGCCTCCGCAATCGGACGGAACTCCAAAAATCGAGGCTCCCGAAAAAAGCGCCAAGGCCCCCGAACCGGTCCAGAAGGCTTATGTCGGCAAACGTGTGCGCTACGACCTTTTCGTTCGGGACACGATGGTGCATTACAGCGGGAAGCATGCCCACGCCATCGCGATAAACGGATCGATTCCCGCACCCACGCTGGTCTTTACCCAGGGCGATACGGCAGAGGTCCACGTCCACAATATGCTCAAAGAGGAAACCTCGATCCATTGGCACGGTGTTTTTTTGCCTAACAATATGGACGGCGTTCCCTATCTCACGCAGATGCCCATCAAGGCGCGATCCTCCTATGTCTATAAATTTCCGGTCAGGCAGAACGGCACCTATTGGTACCACAGCCATACGGGCCTGCAAGAGCAATCCGGTATGTATGGCGCGCTGATATTCAGGAAGCCCGAGGCCGAACCGATACCGGAAATCCCAGTTGTCATCAGCGAATGGACCAACATGATGCCGATGGAGATCGAACGTCGGCTCAAGACCGGGTCCGACTGGTTTGCCATCCAGAAAAACGCGGTCCAGAGCTATGCCGAGGCGATTGCCGCGGGACAGTTTAAGACCAAGCTGGCGAACGAGTTCAAACGCATGGAGGCCATGGATGTCAGCGATGTCGCCTACGATGTATTCCTGGTCAACGGTGCAAATCAAAAAGAATATCCGCAGTTCAGGGCAGGCCAGAAAGTCAGGCTTCGCATAATCAATGGCGGTGCCTCGTCCTACTTTTGGCTCACCTATTCAGGCGGAAAGATCACCGTAGTGGGCAACGACGGCAACGACGTTGAACCCGTCGAGGTGGACCGGCTCATCATAAGTACCGCCGAAACCTATGACGTGATCGTCACGATTCCCGAGGACATGGCCTACGAATTCCTGATCACACCGGAGGACCGGTCAAAATCGGCGTCGCTGTGGCTGGGTTCCGGACACAAGATGCCTGCGGTCAAACTTCCCAAGCTCAAGTATTTTGAAGGGATGTCCATGATGAACGACATGATGGACATGCGCGGCAACATGAAGCCCATGGGCATGCAGATGTCCAACCAGACCATGGACATGAACAACGTCATGTATCCCGAAATTACCGGCGGCGACGAATCCGAACCTAAGACCACCAATGGCCACGACGCACATGCGGGACATGGCAATCACGATCCGGGCGAAATCCTCACGTTGAATTACGGCATGCTTCGCGCAACCAGGAAGACCACGCTTCCGCCGGGCCCCGTCCGCGAGATGCGCTTTGAGCTCACCGGCAACATGAACCGCTATGTCTGGATGCTGGACAACAAGACGGTGTCTGAAACCGACAAGATCCTGATCAAAAAAGGCGAAAACATCCGCATTATTATGTACAACAATTCGATGATGCGCCACCCGATGCACTTGCACGGCCACGACTTCCGCCTGCTCAACGGCCAGGGCGATTTTGCCCCGATGAAAAATACGGTGGACATCATGCCCATGGAAACCGACACCATCGAGTTTGCGGCCACCGAGAGCGGCGACTGGTTTTTCCACTGCCACATCCTTTACCATATGATGAGCGGGATGGGCCGCATCTTCAAATACGAGAACTCGCCGCCCATCGAAGAAATCAAGAATCCCCGGTATGCGCAGCGCATGCTTTTCCGCGACGACCGCAAATTCCATTTCATGGCAGAGAACGACTTTGCGACCAACGGGAACGACGGGATGGCGATGCTGTCCAACACGCGCTGGCAGGTTTCCTCCGAGTGGCGCCTGGGTTACAAC
>SXQR01000276.1 GCA_005792865.1 Flavobacterium sp.
CCGAAGCCAACCACCTCATCTATATGAGCCTCTTGCTGATTCTCATGCTGGTATGCATAGTGGGCGTACTCATCAACATGCCCCTCATCCTGATGCAAAAGCGGCGCATGAAAGCATTCGTTTACAATAAATTCTCCCGCCGGCCCGAACGTGCCCGCCGACTGGAAATCAATTTTGAACCATCATAACCCTCTATAAAACCAAAACCCTTTGAAGGGCGGCTCCGTAAAGCCGCCTTTTTTTATTTAAATTCATTGCCGCGCCCGTACGTATCAGGCAACCACGCGGCACGCCAGGGTGTTTCGATTGGATTTTTGGCAAACAATCCGGTAAATGCTTAGCATATCCGTTTCTTTTACTTCCAAAATTTGCGGTTAATTGGTTTTGCCCGTGGATATTATAAATATTTTTCTATTTTTGAGAACCAATTTTTCAAATCCCCATGAAGAAATATTACCTGGCCGCCCTGTTTTTGTTGGCCCTTGCGGTTTTTATCCGTTGTTCCGACGACGATCCGTCGGAAGAATACGTTCCCGTTTCGCCCGTGGTGATGGACCTGACGCAGGTACCCTATCCCAAATTGTCCGATTACAAATTTTTTGAGGGAGATCTCAAAAACCAGGTACCTTCTTACAAGGTCCTGCCCTATAAGCCAGCCAGTGAACTCTTCAGCGATTACGCGCACAAGAAGCGGTTTGTCTGGATGCCATCGGGCGTGAAGGCGACTTATGACGGTGACGACAACATCCTTGAGTTCCCCGTCGGTACTGCGCTTATCAAAACTTTTTACTATGACAATGTGTTGCCAGCGAACACGACAAAGATCATCGAGACGCGTATCCTGATCAAAAAGCGCGAATCGTCCTATAATGTTCCCGGCCAATCCGATGACAGCGGATGGGAAACCTACAATTACCTCTGGAACGAAGACATGACCGAGGCTTTCCTGGACACTGATGGCAACGGGACAACGGTGCCGATTGACTGGATGGAGAACGGGGTACAAAAGCACACCGATTACAAGGTCCCCGCGTCGATTGAATGCCACACCTGCCACAAACTCAATCCCAACCACACTGCGCTGGGAGAAGTCGTGATCCCTATCGGACCAAAACCTCAAAACCTGAATTACGCTTACAATTACGGTACTTCGCAACAGAACCAGCTTCAAAAGTGGATTGCCGAGGGTTATCTGGAAAGTGTCCCGGCCAACATCAATTCCACCGTCGATTGGAAGGATACCTCCAAACCGCTCGCGCTTCGCGCCCGCTCCTACATCGACATCAACTGCGCACACTGCCACCGCGAAGGCGCACACTGCGATTACGCGCCCATGAGGTTCAATTTCAGCAACAACGACATGTACCTTTTTGGCGTTTGCATGGAGCCGACGCAAAGCATTCCGGATAAACCCTACGTGATCCGCGCCGGCGACCCGGACCGCTCCGAAATGATCCACCGCATGAGTTCCACCGACCAGTCGGTGATGATGCCCATTATCGGGCGCACGATCGTGCATGAGGAAGGCGTTGCGCTCCTGAGCCAGTATATCAGTTCGCTCAGCACACCATGTGATTAATTAAACAACCAATAGAAAATGAAACAATTTTACCTGGCCCTTGCCCTTGTGGGCGCTGCAGCCATGAATGCCCAGACGGTCTCCTTTACCGGACAGGTTTTTGGCACGGCTTCCTATAATCCATGCGTCGTGGACATGGACGGCGATTACCTGGACGATATCGTCACGGTGCAGGCCAATCAACTCACGGTTTACAAGCAGCAGGCTTCGGGAGGATTCGTTCCGACGGTTTACCCTGTGACAGGACTGGGTGTGGGAAATGTCACGCCCGATTGGAGCATCGCAGCTGCCGACTTTGACCGCAATGGCTTTACCGACCTGTGCTTCGGGAATGGCAGCCGCATTTCGGTGATCAAGGCCAATGCGGGCGGTACGGGATATTCCGTAGTGACCTATCCGCAGTACATCTTTTCGCAACGCACGAATTTCATCGATATCGACAACGACGGAAACCTCGACCTTTTTGCGTGCCACGATGTGGACCAGAGCCATACCTATCGCAACGACGGTGCGGGAAATCTTGTCTTTGACCAGACGCTCATGCCGACACTCGACGTTGGCGGAAATTACGCGACGGCCTGGAGCGATGTGGACAATGACGGCGACATGGACATGTACCTGGCCAAATGCCGTGGCGGTGCACCCGTCGGCGATCCGCAGCGCATCAACCTGCTGTACAAAAACAATGGCGACGGGACCTATACCGAAGCCGGTGCGGCAGCCGGTGTCAACGACGGTTACCAGAGCTGGTCTTCGGCGTTCGCCGATTATGACAATGACGGGGACATGGACATCGTCCTCTCCAACGTATCAGACCAAAACAGGCTTTACCGCAACAATGGCGATGGGACCTTTACTGATATTTACGCTACTACGGGTATCCTGCCGCAGGTGGGTTCATGGGAAATCCAGTCGGGTGATTTCAACAACGATGGATGGATCGATTTTCTTTGGGAAAACGGCAAGGAACTTTACCTGAACAACGGCAACATGACTTTTACGGGTTACGACCTGCCGTTTGGGCAGGGAGGCATTGCCGACCTCAACAACGACGGATTTCTCGATGTACAGTCTTCCAACATGGTTTACTACAACAACGGCAATCCCAATAAATGGCTGAAAGTGCGCTTGCAGGGCGTCCAGAGCAACCGCAACGGCATTGGCGCACGCGTCGAGATCTATGGCGCGTGGGGGAAGCAGATCCGCGAGGTGCGCAGCGGCGAAGGATTCTCGAACATGAGTTCGCTCAATATTCACTTCGGGATCGGGACCGCTACTTCCATCACCAAGGTTGTGGTGATCTGGCCGTCGGGGCTGATCGATGAGATCATCGACCCGTCCACGAACCAGTCGCTCTTTATTTTGGAGGGATCGTCGCCGCAACTTTCGGTGAACGACAATTCGGCTCAGGCCTTTACGCTTTACCCGAACCCTGCGCATGAAACGCTTTCATTCAACGGACCGCTTCAGATGCGCACGGCGCAGGTATATGACCTTGCAG
Source organism: Flavobacterium sp. (assembly GCA_005792865.1). GTDB lineage: Bacteria > Bacteroidota > Bacteroidia > Flavobacteriales > Flavobacteriaceae > Flavobacterium. The sequence continues at coordinate 3,081 of SXQR01000276.1, forward strand.
GAAAACTGGTATTATCCGCTGCGGTCGAAGCCAACAGCATGGACATCCGGACCCTTCAATCGGGGACATACGTCATCCTTTTGCAGGACACCGACGGAAACAGGCACACACAGAAATTCATCAAGGTATAGCAAAAAGCCCCGCCACCAGCGGGGTTTTTTAATGCGTTGTATTTCAATGCATAGCCTGCGCATCGCAATGAAAAATTTGCTAAATTTGGTAGCCTTCGGGCAGCAAACCATTAACCACAGTCATATGAGAAAAATTTTACTTTTGGCAATCCCGGCACTGTTCTCGGCAAATTCAATTGCCCAGGACACTTGTGCGACGGCGCTTCCAATCTCGCTGGGAAGCCATGTTGTGACCGGTATCAACGGCCCACAGATCCCTTCACCGATATGTGCCGACAACGGCCCGGGAAATACAAGCGCCGGCGAATGGTACACATTTACACCTGCCACCGATCTTACCGTCATGTTGACGACGGACCTTCCCATAAACAATAGCACCGATACGCGTTTCCATGTGTATGTGGGCGGGTGCGGAGCGCTCACCTGCCACAGTGGCGACGACGATTCCGGGGCTGGCTATACCTCGATGGCAACCTTCAATGTTACGGCGGGCACGACTTACTACATCGCCTTCGACAACCGTTGGACCTCGGCGGGGTTCACGTTCCAATTAAATGAATATGACGGGCCGGAGCCAATTGACGCGCCCATCACCTTTACGGGCATGACCTATGGTGTAATGGGGAACACCAAGAGTTGCGTCGTGGACATGAATGGCGATTACCTGGATGACATCGTCTCGGTGAACACGAGTTCGGTCCACATCCTGTACCAGGCGGCCAACGGCAGCGGGTTTACGGGCTCGACCATTACGACACCGGCCGCAGACTTCAGCCCAAGCTGGAGCATCGCCGCAGGTGATATTGACAAGAATGGGAAGAACGACCTGCTTTACGGTTCGGGAAGCGGCGTCACATTCATGAAACAAAATACGGACGGCAACGGATTTGTCGAGATGTCGGGGCCGCAATACGTGTTCTCCCAGCGCTCGAACTTCGTGGACATCAATAACGACGGGCACCTTGACGCCTTTGTTTGCCATGACGTCGCGCCCAACGTGTATTACATAAACAACGGTTCAGGAGTCTTCACTTTCAACCAGGGCGGCCTTGGGGATTTCCCCAGTGGCGGCAACTACGGTTCCATCTGGATGGATTATGACAACGACGGCGATCAGGATCTCTTCATCGCGAAATGCCGCGGGGGGAATTCCGGCGCTAATGTCGATGAGCTCCATCGCAACGATGGCGCGGGAGAATTCACCAACGTGAGTATCGAATCCAGCATGGCCGAACCTTCGCAATCCTGGTCATCGGCCTGGGGCGATTTTGACAATGACGGCGATATGGATGCGGTGATCGGCGCGAGCTCTTTTACCAATGGGGGTCACAAATTCCGCCAGAACAACGGCGATGGCACTTTCACCGATATCACGGCATCGTCCGGATGGGATACCTTTGTCACGACCAATATTGAGCACGTTGCGCACGATTTTGACAACGACGGTTTCGTGGATGTTTTTGCAGGCGGAAGCACCATCATGTTCAACAACGGCGACATGACTTTCTCACCGGTTGACGTGGCACCGTCCAACGGGCCCATAGGCGACCTCAACAACGATGGGTTCCTGGATGTGCAAAACGGGAATACGGTATACTTTAACAGCGGAAACGACAACAACTGGATCAAGATCCACCTGGAAGGAGTTGAAAGCAACTACAACGGTATCGGTGCACGGGTTGAAATTCATGGCGATTTCGGCATGAAGATCCGCGATGTCCGAAGCGGTGACGGATTCCGGTACATGAGCTCGCTCAATACCCACTTTGGGATCGGGGCCTCTGAAACCATCGACGAACTCATCGTGCGGTGGCCATCGGGCACCGTTGACGTGATCGAAAATCCGGAAGTCAACTCGGCATTGCTGGTCATCGAGGGATCGGCGCCCCTTTCCAACCACAACCATAACATCGCGATGTTCGGGATCTATCCAAACCCGGTTCGTGAGGTCCTCAATATTTCGGTGACCTCAAATGAAATCGCACTGGCGTCCGCCGATGTTTTTGACATCACCGGCCGGAAGGTGATGGCGATGGAAGGCGATGTCCGGGAAATCAAGGTATCCTCGCTGGCGCGCGGCAGCTATGTCCTGCTGCTGAAGGATGCGCAGGGCAGGCAACAATCGCTGAAATTCATCAAGGAATAAGAATAAGGATCCCGCTTCGGCGGGATTTTTTTTAGAATACGCGCAAGAGGTTGAATCCGAAGAAAATATTCCCTTCGGCCCAATCGCCTGCCGCCTGGCCCATGAAACCCGCCTCGTGTATGGGCTGTGCATTGGTAAAGTGCATCTGGAAAACGTGCCCGCCGGTCTCGAGATCAACGCCGATGGAAAGCGGATCGCGGTAAGGCGAACCTGATGCACGGTTGAGATGCGCCACATAGTCCATGTTTATGGACCACCGCTTGGCAAATTTGTAGCGCCCCCCGATACCCACGGCGTACTGGCTATTGTCCTGCTCCTCCAACAGCACAAAATTTTCGTGGAAAAACGAAGGCGCGAGTTCAAGGGAAAATTTATCGCTGAATTTGCGCGAGACCAGCATTTGCGCGACATAGATCAGCCGATGCTCGTCGTTCATCTTGGGATAGAGGCTTGGCTTCAGCTTGTTGTTGACCCCGAGGCTCGCAAAACCCACCAGGTTGACCGGGGATCCCGCCGGATTTTGGGGCACAAGCCGGATCTTTGAAGCGAAATCGTAGGCAAGTTCACTTCTCGCTGCCGATACGGACAGCCAATCGGTCACGCCATACACGAACTTGAGCTGTGTCACCGCATCATCGAGGCCGTAAAAACTCTCGAATCCGCCCTCGATCGAGCCAAAGCGGTGCGCGACGATAAAGTAAAAGTCTTTTTTTGCGGCAAGCTTCGTGGATTCAAGGTTGACGATCTTCAAGCCCTTGAACGCAGACTCGACGTTGGCATTCGGCGCAATGGTATCGGTTCCTGCCAATAAATCTTCCTGGCAAAAAGACATCATCGGCAGCAAGAGGCAAAGTAATTTCAATTTCATATCAATCGGTTATTATGGCTTGGTCCATCCTGAATTCTTCCAACAAGTCGTCATAGCCCAGAAACCGGCCCTTCACGACGATTTTTGCATCTTGTGCGGGAATTTTCTGCCCCTTGTCCAGCGTGGCGTACATCTTTCCGTCCAGGGTCACCGAATGCGCCTGCTGATCGGTACCCGTAACCTGGCCGGTAACCTCGATGACCTTATCGGAATAGCGCGCATTCGCCATTTCAGGATCGCTCGTGAATTCCTTGCTGAGCGCAGCGGTAGTCAGCGTGAAGGCCGAATCTTCGGACGCAATGTCGCGATGGCCCCTGTACATATAGAAATAGCCCGCGATCATGGCCAGGGCGACCAATACGAAAGCGATGAAGACTTTCTTTTTCATGGATTCGGATATGACACAAATTTAAATTTAATTTTATTTTAAGTGTATTTAAATTCCTAAATTTGAATCATATATTCAAAATAATGTTTCGAAAGATTCTAATCCTTTCGCTGGCTTCGATTGCGGTAACGGGTTGCGAAAATGACAGTGCACAGGACTTGCAGGGCGAAGTACCGACAACCGACATCACGTACACCGACCACGTTCGCACCATTATCAACAACAATTGCATCGTTTGCCACGGAACGATCCCGGCCAACGGCGCCCCGATGTCCCTGACCAGTTTTGAACAGGTGCGCGATGCGGTGCAGAACCGCGGGTTGCTCGACAGGATTTCGCGGGCCGAAGGTACGCCGGGGCTCATGCCGAACGGCGGGCCGCGATTGCCGCAGAACCTCATCGATATCATCGTGCAATGGAATGCCGACGGGCTACAGGAATAATTATGAAAAATTTGCTTGCATTTGCGCTTATCGCCACGTTCCAATTCGCGGCCGCGCAGGAGAAAATGTCCACCAAGGCAGGGAAGATCATCTTCGAGGCCTCTGTGCCGTCATTCGAGGAAGTCAAAGGCCGGAATGAAGGCGCGACATGCGTTTTGAACCCACAGACCGGCGAGATCGCGAGCCTCGCGATGATCAAAGGATTTCGGTTCAAGGTCGCGTTAATGGAGGAGCATTTCAACGAAAATTATCTGGAAAGCGACAAATACCCCAAGGCGACCTTCAGGGGCAGGATCGACGGTTTCAATATTGCCGACCTGAGCGAAACGCCGAAAAACTTCAACATGCGCGGGAAGCTCGAACTGCACGGCAAATCCAAGGACATCACCGCTCCGGCCAAGATCCGCAAGACCGCCGGCGGCATCGAGATCATCACCGATTTTGTGGTCAATACCAACGATTTCGAGATCGGCATACCGGCCGTTGTCCGCAACAAGGTATCAAAAAACGTGTCGGTACACGGCGAATTCCTCGTCAAATAATCATTTCCTGATCACCTTTCCCGTCCTGACGTTTCCGTTCACATCCTCGATTTTGAGAAAGTAAAACCCGGAGGAGTATTTTGAGAAATCGATTTTATCTGCCGTCATCGGGTTCGATTCCAATTGCTTACCGCCGGCATCGGCGATCGTGAACCGGGCAATCTGGCTAGCGCCATCCACATGCAACCAGTCGCTCACCGGCATCGGGTAAACTGCAAAACCTTCACCTGCAAAAGCATCGGTTGCCAATGACGACCCGGTCGCGATCCAATTCTCCGCCAGGCTATTGTCAAGTTCGGTCGAAATCAGTTGCAGGTATTGGCCGTTTCCGTCGGCATCCGGCCATGGCGCATCGTCATCATATACCACGCTGTCAATGACATTGCCCCAGGCGTCCGCCAAAACGATCGGGTGCGTGCTGTTGGGAAGGTTGCGCGTAAATTGGCCTATCGCCGAAATCCCGTAGCGTGCCTGGAAAGCCGATGTGTTGGAAGCCAGGAAGATGCTGGAGCCCGCGGCTACCGATGCGCTCGCTGCAAATTGGAAATTGACCCCCGGTTCCCGCAAATATATCCCGGCAAGCGACAGTGATGTTGCTCCGGTGTTGGTGATCTCGACAAATTCCGAATCATTTGAAGAATACGGGCCAGAGGCATTGGGATTGTAATTGATCCTGCTGATGACCAGCGGTGGGAGAACGGGATTGGCACAGGCTGCAAATGAACCGATATTGGCATTCATCCAGTTGATCCTGTTGTAGAGAAAAAGTTTCATGTCGTCGATTTCACCCGCAAGATTCGGAACGGTGGCCCATTTCTGGTTTTCGCGGATGGCCGCTTCGGCAATCAGGGCGACGGCGGCGTCGATCATCTGGACGAGGCTGTTGTGGCGGATGGGTTGCCCCGGCTGGGTGAGCGCATTCCATCGGCGGGCAAACTGGCACCTGTAGGCCGGGCTCTGGAAAAGATCTTTCCAGAATCTTGAACCGGTGTTGTCGAGATTGTCAAACTGCCAGACATCGTAGTGGCTTCGGTCGAGGCCAAATGCAAAAAGGTCGTTTCCGTAGGAGAGGTTGATGTCCCATACGGGCCCCGCGCGAAGTTTGCCCCCGCGGTCCTGGTGGAAAAACGTGCTGAGCTGGTAGGCATCGGCATTGGAGGACAATTCGTTGATGACCATAAAGTCCACAAATGACGGAATATCGATGATAGAGGGATACCCTCCCGCAATGGCCGTATTGTTAAAGTTAGCCGTGGCCGCAAGCGCCTGGAACCTGGATTGGATGTAATTGTGCTGTTGCGTGGTGATGTCCTCGGGCTTGGGCTGCTCGTGGATGTAATCGGTGACGCCGTTGTAGGAAAGCATGGTCCAAGCCAAAGGGTCGCCGCCCGTAAGTTTGTCGGCCTTGGTAATGTAGCCTCCCGTTAGCTGTGGCAGCGCGTTGTCGGACGGTGTCATCTTCAGGATGTTCACGCGGTCTGAATCGGCCTTGATCTTCTCCTGCATCAGGTAGAGCCCGCGGTATTCACCGTTGACCATTACTTCGCAATAGGCGGTGCGCGGCGCATAATTGCCGATCAGTCCCGACAGCTTGTAGGAAATGTGGTCGCGGATCAGCGATGGGTCGTAAGCAAGCGCATTGAGGATCCAGTCATTTTCCTCGGGCATGCCCAACAGCGGCACGTTGTTGTTTGAAACGTCGTCGGCCTGCAACGTCGTTAGGCCGTAACCCTTTTTGGGAAGGGTTTGTGACGATGAACCGCGCAATTCAATGCTGATCCTTCCGTCATAATCGAGGAATGCGGGATTGGTGGTATCGGTAAGGTAGTTGCGCGTCCCGTCTGGTCGCTTGATGATCTTCATGTTGGCCATGACCCGCGGATCGTCGGGAATTTCCTGTGGCTGTCCGGTATTGGGATTGACATCGGTGTCGATGATGACAATGGGGAGGTTGCTGTCGGTGAAAACCTGGGCTTGCGCCGAAAGGCAAAACAAAACCGCAAGCAGCGCGAAGAGGTAATTTTTGGCCATAAGAAATTGATTCGCAGCAAATATAATCTTAATTTGAACGCATCAAAATCATATGGAAGACGTCGTAATAATCAACCGCCAATTGGATGCACCGCCGTCAAAGGTGTGGCTTGCCCTGACCGAACCCGATGAGATGCGGAAATGGTATTTTCCCATGCTTGAGGATTTCGTGCCAACTCCCGGTTTTGAAACAAAATTCACTGTCTCCTACGGCGGAAAGTATTTTTTGCACCACTGGAAAATAACCGAAGTCCGCTACCTGCAAAAAATTTCGTACGAGTGGCGCTACGGCGGCTATCCGGGTTCGACACTGCTGGAATTTGCGCTAAAGCCATCGGATTCGGGAACTCTGCTCAACCTGAAGCACTCCGGCCTGTTGTCCTTTGACCCCAATAGCAATCCCGAACTCTCATCTGTTAACTTCATGCAAGGCTGGAACGGATTCATGGATGCGCTCCGGGAACATCTGTCAAGGTACGACGCGTAAAAAAAGCCCCGAAGGGCTTTATATTTTATCGGCTCAGGTACATTTTCCTTCGCGAATACAGTTCATAAAACTGGTCGTCCTTGAGGTCGTCGATGAAGAGGATACTTTCCCCGGTCGATTTCATTTCGGGCCCCAGCGCCTTGTTGACGTTGTGGAACTTGCTGAATGAAAACACCGGCTGCTTGATGGCAAATCCCTTGAGCTGCGGGTTGAACTTGAAATCGGTGACCTTGTTCTCGCCCAGCATGACCTTGGTCGCATAATTTACATAAGGCTCGCCATAGGCCTTCGCTATGAAGGGCACCGTCCGCGAGGCGCGTGGATTGGCTTCGATGATGTACACCGTATCGTCCTTGATCGCAAACTGGATATTAATGAGGCCGACGGTCCTGAGCGCAAGCGCGATCTTGTGTGTGTGGTCCTTGATCTGCTGCATCACGAACTCACCCAGGTTGAAAGGCGGAAGCGTCGCGTTCGAATCACCGGAGTGTATCCCGCATGGCTCGATGTGTTCCATGATCCCGATGATGTACACA
>SXQR01000277.1 GCA_005792865.1 Flavobacterium sp.
AGTTCGATCCATTCGCACCGCGGATCTTCCCCAACAACTTCGGGTTCAGGCACAGCATTTCCTGGGCCGCCATTTATGAGCGCAATCGCCTGAAGCTGGCCATCGGTGGCAAGTGGAACACCGGACGGCCCTACACCGCGGCGCGCAGCGAGGTACCCGACTTCTCGATACCAGGAAACCCCCGTGTGGATTATGGCAGGCCAAATGCCGAGACGCTGCCCCAATATCTGCAACTGAACGCCAGTGCCTCAAAGGAATGGGCGCTGGGCAAGACGAAAATCCAGATCAGTGCGGCCGTGCTCAATGTGCTGGACCGCCAAAATTCGATAGGGCGATTTTACAGGGTCAGCCCTTCGGGAACCGCAATTGAGACCGTTGAGACCTTTGGCCTTGGTCTCACGCCCAATGCGAGCCTGCGTGTCACTTTTTAATATTTGGAGGGAATCACATCCTTTCGGGTACTCCAATGCCCAGCAGTGAGAATGCCGAAGCAATGACCTCCCCCACCTTGGCCGACAATTGGATCCGGAACTGTTTGATCGCGGCATCTTCCTCGCCCAGGATCGGGACGCTCTGGTAGAATGAATTGTATTCCTTCACGCCCTCATAGGTAAAATTTGCGATCAGTGCGGGACTGTGCGCCGCGGCTGCCTGCCGGATCACCTCGGGATAAGCCGTGAGCCATTTGAGCAGTTCCTTCTCCTTTTCGTGGAGTGCAGCCGGTTGCGCGGCCGTGGCCGGGACCTCACCCGCCTTGCGCAGGATTGACTGGATCCGGGCGTAGGTATATTGGATGAACGGACCCGTGTTGCCCGCAAAGTCCACCGATTCCTCGGGATTGAAAAGGATGCGCTTTTTGGGATCGACCTTCAAAATGTAGTATTTGAGCGCCCCAAGTCCGATTATTTTGTAAAGGCGTTGTTTGTCCTCTTCAGGGTAGCCTTCGAGTTTGCCGAGTTCCGAGGCTATCCTGCCAGCCGTTTCGACCATTTCGTCGATAAGGTCGTCCGCGTCCACCACGGTCCCTTCGCGGCTCTTCATCTTGCCCGACGGCAGGTCCACCATCCCGTATGACAGGTGGTAAAGGTTGGCGGCCCAGTCAAACCCAAGTTTTTTGAGAATCAGGAAAAGCACCTTGAAATGGTAATCCTGTTCATTGCCAACGGTATAAACCATTCCCGAAATACCGGGAAAATCCGCAACCCGCTGGATCGCCGTCCCGATGTCCTGTGTCATGTAAACCGATGTGCCGTCGGAGCGCAGGACAATCTTGCGGTCGAGACCTTCGGCCGTTAGGTCAATCCACACCGAACCGTCGGGGTCGCGCTCAAAGATCCCTTTCTCGAGCCCCATCTGAACGACATCCTTGCCCAGAAGATAGGTATCGCTTTCGTAATAATTCTTGTCGAAATCAACGCCCAGGTTGCGGTACGTCTGCCCGAATCCTTCGTAAACCCACCCGTTCATCTTTTTCCAAAGTGCAATGATCTGAGGATTTCCTTCTTCCCACTGGATCAGCATCTGTTGTGCCTGCTGCATCATAGGCGCTTTCTTTTTGGCCTCGTCCTCGGCCATCCCGCCTTCCATCAGGCCCTTGACTTCTTCGCGATAGGCCTTGTCGAACGCCACATAATAATGGCCCACGAGCTTATCGCCCTTGAGTCCCACGGATTCCGGTGTCTCTCCATTGCCAAACTTTTGCCAGGCGATCATCGATTTGCAGATGTGGATCCCGCGGTCGTTTATGATCTGCGTCTTATAGACCTTGTTGCCCGCCGCTTCGAGGATGCGTGCCACCGAATAGCCAAGCAAATTATTGCGGACATGCCCCAGATGCAGCGGCTTGTTGGTATTGGGAGACGAATACTCCACCAACACGCCCGGGGCATCGGGACCTGGTTGCGCAATCCCGAAGATTTGATCTGCAAGGATGCGGTTGAAAAATTCGATGTAATATTTTGCAGAAATGACGATGTTGAGAAAACCCGATACTACATTATAGGAATCGACCAGGCCACTGTGCGCGACCAGGTAATCGCCCAATTTCTTTCCGATTTCGGCCGGGGACGATTTGACAGCCTTTACCAACGGAAAAAGCACCAGTGTCACATCGCCTTCAAAATCCCGTCGGGTGGCCTGGAATTCAAGATTGCCCGGATGGGTCTGGAACAGTTCGGTAATGGCAAGTTCAACGATCGGCGCAAGTTGGTGTGATGGATTCATGGCTGTTTTATGTGCCGCAAAGATAACGCTTGCCACGCAATTAAAAAGCAGGCCTTAAATCGACCAACGGCAAATATCATCGACAAAATGCAAAGCGTATTGTAAGATTTTTACATAATTTTAGGTCTTATTTGTGCATTTCATCGATTTTTTTTGCGTTTAAACGATTTTATATACCATATTTGTCGCGTCAAAAGTAAATCACACATGAGAAAGTTATTACCCCTGATCTTCCTGCTGCTGTGCACCGTGGGCCTCTCCCAGCCCATCACGGTGAATACCACCAGCCATTCGGTTCCCCAATTGGTGAACAACGTCCTGATCAACTCCCCCTGCGTCGAGGCTACCAACGTGACGTGGAGGACCGGCACGAACTTCGGTTCTGTAAACGGGATCGGATTTTTCCAAAACAGCAATCCCAACTTCCCGATGCAGGGTGGTGTCGTGCTAAGCACCGGGAATGCCATGAATGCCGCCGGGCCAAACTCGGTGATGCTCAACGACGGATCCAATGCCTGGACCGGCGATGCCGACCTGGAGGCGACACTTGCCGCCGCCGGGATCACGATGCAATCTACCAATGCAACCGTCCTGGAATTTGACTTTACGCCGATTTCCTCGCACTTCAACTTTGATTTCGTATTCGCATCGGAGGAGTACGGTAACTTCCAGTGCCAGTTCTCTGATGCCTTCGCTTTCCTGTTGACCAACATGAACACCGGCGTTACCACCAACCTGGCCGTGGTTCCCGGTACCAACACCCCGATATCGGTGGTGACCATCCGCGACTTCCTTTACAACTCCTCGTGCCCTTCGCAAAATGCGCAGTACTTCGGGAGCTACAACGGAGGATCGGCAGCTGCCTCGTCGGCTTCGAATTTCAACGGGCAGACCGTATTGCTCAACGCCTCGTCGGTGCTGACGCCAAACACGCCCTACCACATCAAACTTGTCATTGCCGACCGTTCGGATCTGGAGTCTGATTCGGCGATCTTCATTTCTTCCGACAGTTTCAACATCGGACAGGACGTCCTGGGCCTTGACCTGACCATTGCCAACAATACGGCGATTTGCTTTGGCGAGACCTACACACTCAATACGGGCCTGAGCGCTGCGGAATACACCTTTTCTTGGACCCGGAACGGCGTCGCGATCGCGGGAGCGAACGGCCCGTCGATCAATGTTACCCAGGCCGGCAACTACGCCGTGACCTATACCAATGTCATCGATGTCTGCCAGCCGGTAACCGACGTGATCACGATAGAATTCCATCCGCAGTTCACCACACCGAACCCCATCACGCTCTACAAGTGCAACACCGGCGCGGCGACCTATATCTATGACCTGACAATCAACACACCGGTCGTGACCGAAGGCCTTCCGGCCGGCACGACGGTCTCCTACCACGCAAGCGAGGCAGATGCACAGGCCAATGCCAATCCGCTGAACACCAATCACGTCAGCGCGGGCAACCAGACAGTTTGGGTACGAATCAAGAACCCCAATACGCCGTGCTTTACCGTCAAGAGCTTCCAACTTTTGCTCACGCCGGGCGCCACCGCAACGGCTATCCCCGATGTCGTCAAATGCGCGCGTTCCCTGACGCTGCTCAATGCGATCTTTAACCTGCCGCAATTGACGCCGCAGATCTTGAACGGACAGTCGCCATCGATCTATTCCGTTTCCTATTTTACCTCGCAGGCCAATGCCGATACGAACACTAACCCGATTCCCGGGCCAAGCTTCATTTCAACAGGCCAGCAAATCTTTGTGCGCGTCCAGCTCACGACCGACCCAAGCTGCTATAGCATCGTGCCCGTCAACCTGATCGTGAACCCGCTTCCGCCGGTGGATGATTTTGAGGACGTCATCGTTTGCGACAGCTATATCCTTCCGGCCCTGACACACGGTCAATACTTTACGGGCCTCAACGGAACCGGCGACCAGCTCTTCCCGGGCGACCTCATCGGCGAGACCATGATGATCTACATCTTCAACCAGCCGGGCGGACCCGATACCTGTCCCAATCAATCCAATTTCAAGGTGACCGTCATCGATCCGCTCACGCTTTCCCCGTCGAGCGGTACTTTCTGCGGGAGTTTTACGCTACCCGTACTTGAATACGGTGAATACCATACCGCACCGGGCGGAGGCGGTACTGTCATCCCTGCCGGGACTTCCATCACCAGCAGCCAGACGGTCTATGTTTACTTCATGACCGAAGTCGAGCCTTTCTGCGTGATCGATACCGATTTCCAGGTGACCATCACTCCGACTCCCGAAGTGGGCACTTTTCCCAACGTCTTTGATTGTACTTCCTACACATTGCCGGCGCTTACGCTTGGAAAGTATTATACCGAGCCTGCGGGCGGCGGAACAGAGATCCCTGCCGGAACCGTGATCACATCGACCCAGACGGTCTATGTGCATGCGCAGACGAGCACCACGCCGGTATGTATGGACGATGCAAGCTTCAACGTTTACATCGGGTTCACGGCACCTGCCGATGTGACCCAGTGCGACCCTTACACGCTTCCGGTATTGCCGATCGGTAATTACTACACCGGGCCAAACGGCACGGGAAGCCTGATTGCTGCGGGTACCGTGATCACCACGCCGACAACGGTTTACATCTACATCCCCAATAGCGATACGCCTGACTGCATGGCCGATGTCCACTTTAACCTGGTCATCTCCCAGCCTCCCGTGGATACGTTGCCAAACGTGACGACTTGTGGCGCATATACGCTTCCTGCGTTGGTCAACGGCGCCTATTTTACCGCACCAAACGGCGGAGGTGACCCACTGGCGGCCGGCGACGTGATCACAACGGACAGCGTGATCTACATCTACTCCCAGTTTTCGGCTACGTGCAGCAACCAGTCAAGCTTTACCGTGACGCTCATTGCGCCGCCGGCAATTGACTCAAGATCGGACATCGATGTCTGCAACTCTTATACCCTCACGCCACTGACCGTTGGAAACTATTACACGGGCCCCGGAGGTACAGGGACGATGCTCCCTGCCGGAACGGTCCTGACCGAATCGCAGTTTGTCTACATTTATGCGCAGACCAATACGACGCCACCTTGTTCGGCGGAGAACAGCTTTGAGCTTTACATCTTTAGCGTGGAAGCCGATGATCCGGCCGATGTCGTGGCATGTGATTCATATGTACTGCCTGCCCTGACTATCGGGGAGTACTTCGCGAATCCCGGAGGTCCGGCTGCCAATGCCGCGCCAATCGCCGCCGGAACCGTGATCACCGCATCGACCACGCTGTACATCTATACCGAATCGGGCGAACGCATCAACTGCAGCGATGAGAACGTCTTTACGATCACTATCAACCAGACGCCCGTTATACCCGCGATCGCCAATGTGACCGCGTGCGAATCATATGCGCTGCCTGCGCTCACCGTTGGCGAATACTACACGGCGCCGGGCGGTGGCGGAAACAAGCTTGAGGTGGGCACCGTCCTGACGCAAAGCCAGACGGTCTATGTCTATGCCGAAACGGCCACGAACCCAAACTGTACCGACGAGGCCAGCTTCCAGGTCACCATTTTCAACGTGGACCAGTTGCCGAATGTCACGACATGCGACAGCTATGTGCTGCCGGCACTCTCTGTAGGAAAATATTACACCGGGCCAAACGGCACGGGTGCGATGCTGCCGGCGGGAACCGCTTTGAACGCCTCACAGACCATTTACATCTTTGGTACCGCACCGTTTAGCCCTGCCTGTACCGACCAGACCTCTTTTGTGGTCACGATCGTGGACACGCCCATCGCCTACCCCGTGCCGGCCACCGCCACCATGGTGTGTGACGAGGACGGAACCAACGATGGTGTGACGGCCTTTGACCTGTCGGGGTTGGGCGCATCGGTACTGGGCGGACAGACCGGCGCTGAATTCAGCGTTACTTTCCACGAATCGATGGAAGATGCGCAGGACGGCACCAACGCGGTCACCTCGACCCTTTTGGCCACCGTCTATGCCCGCGTATCGAATTCACTTGCACCGGATTGTTATGCCGTCAGCCCTGTTGCCATCAACGTCAAGAAACTGCCGGAGCCAACCCCGATTGGAGGCATCATCTGTTACGACACCGAGACCCAAACGCTGATCAGCCCCTATGCGATGGCCAGCGGACTCAGCTCAAGCAACCACGTTTTCCAGTGGCACAATGAAGCCGGCGTACTGGTGGGAACTTCCAGCGTCTATACCGCCGTGCTGCCCGGAATTTACACCGTTACCGCGACCAACACGCAGACGGGATGCGTTTCGGAGCCGGTATCGGTAGAAGTCATGCAGTCAGAACCGGCCGTGGTGACCTATACCATCAGCGACGCTTTTGCCGACAACCAGGTCATTACGGTTGTAGCGACCGGAATCGGTGGCGATTACGAGTACATGCTCGACAACGGATCATGGCAGGACAGCCCCGTTTTTGAGAACGTATCGTCGGGAATCCATGTGGTGACCGTGCGCGACAAGAACGGTTGCGGTACCAGCACGACATCGGCACTGGTGGTGAACTATCCGCATTTCTTTACACCTAACGGCGACGGTTACAACGATACTTGGAACATCAAGGACCTGGACGACCAGGCCAGCGCCCTGATCTCGATCTATGACCGGTACGGAAAACTCATTACACAGATCAAGCCTTCGGGCAACGGGTGGGACGGCACCATGAACGGGCAACCGCTTCCTTCCACCGATTACTGGTTTGCAATCAATTACGAGGAAGCCGGCGTGGCCAAAGAGTTCCGCGCGCACTTCTCGATGAAAAGATAATATTTGATTTAGTTTTGACACCCTGACTTCCCCCGGCCATCCGGGGGAAGTTTTTTTTGAAATTCCTACATGAGATTGTAACAACCCTACAGGAATGTTGTCTTGTAAGCGCAAATTTTAACGCGTGTTAAACTTTGTTTAAAATAGTACCTTGTAAAACATTAATCTGCATTTTGGCGTACCTTCGCCGCATCGACGCTCCATCGTCAATCATCAATCATCAATCAAAATCATGAAATCAATCCTACTGTATTTTTGCCTTTTGGGCAACCTCCTGGCCGCGTATGCCCAGGGATCAACGTCCGTCACGGGAAAGGTGGTGGATAAGGCAACCGGCATCGCGATTCCCTACGCCTCGGTATCGGTAAAAAACCAGGGCAAAATTGTTACCGGCGCGCTCACAGCCGACGACGGCTCCTTCGAGATCAAGAACGTCCCCGCTTCGGCCGTGACCGTGGAGATCCAGTTCATGGGTTACAAGCCACGCACGATGCAGGCCGACCTGACCGCATCGGGGAAAAATCACAGCATCGGGACCGTGGCGATCGAGGAAGACGCCGTCAAGCTCAATGAGGTCACGGTCATCGCCGAACGCTCCACCATCGAGCAGAAGATCGACCGCAAAGTGATCAACGTGGGCCGCGACCTGACCAGCGCGGGCGCCACCGCATCGGAAATCATGAACAACATCCCGTCGGTCAACGTGGACCAGGACGGCAAGCTCTCGCTTCGCGGAAACGAGAATGTCCGCGTGCTTGTGGACGGCCGCCCGACGACCATCGATCCCGCGCAACTGCTCAAGCAGATCCCGTCGTCTTCCATCAAACGGATCGAACTGATCACCAATCCCAGCGCGAAGTACAATCCCGAAGGCATGTCCGGCATTATCAACATCGTGCTGCACAAGAATTCAAACGACGGTTTCAACGCCTCGCTCAATACCTCCTCCACTTTTGCAAAGGAGCCAAAGTCGGCGAACTCGGTCAATGCCAACTTCCGCTCGGGCAAGGTCAACTTTTTTGGGACCTACGGCGACAATTACGGCAAGCGCATCAACAACGGCAGCATTCACCGGTATTACGGCAACATGGTCAATGAAAGGCCCCTGTCCATCGACGACGACGAGTCGCACCTCTACAAGATCGGGATGGACTTCTACATCAACGACAAGAACACCCTGTCGGCCTATACCAACCAGAACCGCGTGATCGGCAACAGCGTGATATCGGTACTCAACCTGTTCCCGGACCCGTCGCTCAATCTGGTGCAGGCTTCAGAGTACAATTCATCGGTTCACGACGCCGCGTACAACATCGCCTACAAGAAACTTTTTGACAAGGAAGGCCGGACGCTTGATTTTGAGGCAAACTACAACCGGTATGACGAGAACCAGCGCGCCGAATTCTCTGTTGAAAACACTGATCCGGCCGACGACTACATGGATTTCATCGATGTGGACCGGATGAACGCGACGGTCAATTTGGACTATGTGTCGCCCGTTGGGACCAAGGGAAACCTCGAACTTGGCGCCGAAGCCCGATACATGCGAACCGAGGACGGATACCTTACCAGCCGCGAGGATGTGGGCGCGTCCCTATTTGATTACGACGTGGACATTTACTCGGCGTATGCGACCTACGGCCAGAAATTCAGCAAGATTTCCTACCAGCTCGGGTTGCGGTTTGAAAGCTACCGGGTGGATGCCTTCCTCAACAACGAAAAGATCTTCAAGGACGATTACATCACGGTGTATCCGTCGGCCTCATTTGTTTACGAACCTGTCGAGAAAAACCAGTTCCAGATTTCCTACAGCCGGCGCGTGGACAGGCCCAGCATCCAGCAGACCAACCCGATACGTGAATTCAGCACGCCCACGCTCACCTCTCAGGGAAATCCCGAGCTGACGCCGCAATTCACCAATTCGATAGAGCTCAATTATACCAAGACCATCGAAAAGGGTTCGTTCACCACGGGCATTTTTTACCGCATCATCAACGACGAGATCAGCCGCATCATCAGGCCCGACCCGCTTTTCCCCAACCGCGACCTTTTGACTTTTGACAATTTCGACACCAATACCGCGTTTGGTTTTGAGGCCAGCGCGAACTACAAGATCACCAAGTGGTGGGACGTGCAGCCGTCGGTGGACTTTTCGAGCATAAGGCAATCAGGGATCGTATTTACCCGGGACGCCATTACCAACGAGGCGATACCGCTGGACCGCGAGGTCAATGTATCGGCACTGAATGCAAGGCTGAACGCAAATTTCCGTGCGACGCGCCAATTGCGGTTCCTGCTATTTGGATTTTACAGGGGCGAAGTTGAGGGCATTCAATCGGTCAGGTTGCCGATGTACAAGATCGATATGGGCGGACGCTATTCCTTTGCCAAGGACAAGGCGACACTCAGTGTAAGGTTCAACGATATATTCGATACGATGCGTTTTAGGTTCGAGAGCGATTACCCGCCCTCGAAGGGAGAATTCAAATGGGAAAGCCAGTCCGTATTCGTGGGGCTGAACTACATGTTCGGTACGGGAAAGAACCGCGAACTCCAGCGCAAGCAGCGCGAAGACAACACTAGCCAGGGTGGCGGCGGAATGTTTTGATTCTGCCTTGAATCGATATTTAAAATTGGGTTAAATAAGATTACACGGGTTAGGACAGAGGCCCCGGGACTATCCACCCCGGGGCTTCGCCGTTTTTACCAGCGGATGATCACGCTGCCCCAGGTAAACCCGCTCCCGAAGGCGGCCAGGACCACCAGGTCGCCCGATTTGATCTTGCCGGCTTCCCAGGCCTCGGTGAGCGCGATGGGGATGGAAGCGGCGGTCGTGTTGCCGTAGCGCTCGATGTTGTTGTACACCTGTTCGTCTGAGAGTTTGAACTTTTGCTGGATGA
>SXQR01000278.1 GCA_005792865.1 Flavobacterium sp.
CTTCTTCCCTGGACAGCGAAAGCGAACGGCTGGTGCAGGACGCGCTCGAAACCCTGATGGAGAACCGGACCAGCATCATCATTGCACACCGGCTGGCCACGATCCGCAAGGCCGACCGTATCCTGGTACTGGACCGGGGCGTCATTGCCGAACAAGGTTCGCATGAAGAATTGATGGAACTTGAAAGCGGGATTTACAAAAACCTGAGCACCCTGCAGTTTGCCAATCAGTGATTTGCCATTTACGTCCTACCCGTAATTTACGGGATATCCCGCACGTAATGGCTCGGATTTGCGTAATTTGCTCAACGCTAATGCCAAAATTCGCGATTATGAGGTGGAGTTATTCGATCAAGAACAAACTGGCGGCCTCCCTGGTCTTGCTGGCCCTCTGCCTGCTGGTGCTGCTCAGCAATTACCTCGACAGGCTCCACACCGAGAACGTCAAGGGATCGATTTCGACAATGTACGAGGACAGGCTGATCGTCGAGGGCCAGGTGCTCAGGATGACGCAGAACATTTACCGTATCAGGGAATTGCTGCTCACCGCCGGCGAATCCACGGACAAGGCCCAGGTGCAGCGGCTGCTCGCCCGGACCCGGGAGGTGTACGACACTTTCATTAAGACAAAACTTACCAAAACCGAGACGATTACTGCAAAGAATCTACTGGTCCAATTGAAACTATTGGAAAGCAGCTCGGAAGATCGCGCCCTGGCGATAAATCATACCGGCCGGATCCTGGATTCCCTGGACCGGTTATCGGCGATCCAGCTGGAAGAATCCAAGCTGATCATGCAACAGGTTGAGTCGCAGTATGCCACCATCAAGGCGTCGTCCCAATTTGCATTCGCGATCGTGATCGTGATCCTGGTCGTGCTGCAGATTATGGTGTTTTCGGGTGAACCTTTGGTTCCGATGTTCAAGCCCAAGGACCCGACGTTGAATTAGTTGTTGGTGGCTTGTGGCTGGAATTCGGTTGCCGGTTTTCCAGGATCATTTTCAAATTTTCAAACTTTCAAATTTTCAAATTTGCCATTTTCCTAATTTAACTCCGCTTTTCGCTCCGGTCCGTTCGCCCTTCGGGCTCGGGTCCTAATTTTCACCTTTCCTCCGCGCCCGCTCCTTCTGGATCAGGAAAAGTTCGCGGCTGGTCTGGCCTTCCACCGATGTATTTTCCTCCGCGCGCCTGATCAGGTAAGGCATGACCTCGCGCACGGGACCGAAAGGCAGGTATTTGGCCACGTTGTAGCCGCGCTCGGCAAGATTGAAGGAAATGTTGTCGCTCATCCCGTACAGCTGCCCGAACCAGATGCGCCTGTCCCCATTGGGAACCCCGTGCGCCTGCATCAGTTCCATCAGTTTATAGGAGCTTTCCTCGTTATGGGTGCCCGCAAAGATGGCCATGCGGTCCAGGTGTTGCATCATGTAGGCGACGCCGGCGTCATAATTTTCATCGGTGGCCTGTTTTGAGGCGCAGATGGGCGTTGGGTAACCCTTGGCGGTGGCCCGGTCGTTCTCCTTTTCCATATAGGCGCCGCGCACGAGTTTCATGCCGATGTAAAAGCCTTCGCGGGAAGCCCTTTCGTGCAGTTTTTTAAGGTAGTCGATGCGGTCATGCCGGTAGAGTTGCAGCGTGTTGAAGACGACGGCCTTTTCCCTGTTGTATTTTTGCATCATCTGTTCCACCAATTCGTCGGCGGCGTCCTGCATCCAGCTTTCCTCGGCGTCGATCAATACCTCGATGCCGTTTTGTGCCGATTTCGCGCAAACCGCATCGAACCTGGCGACCACGCGGTCCCACTCGATTTTCTCGGCATCCGAAAGCGGTTTGCCCTCCCCTATCTTCTCATAAAGTTCAAACCTGCCGAATCCCGTCGGCTTGAAAACGGCAAACGG
Source organism: Flavobacterium sp. (assembly GCA_005792865.1). Classification (GTDB taxonomy): domain Bacteria; phylum Bacteroidota; class Bacteroidia; order Flavobacteriales; family Flavobacteriaceae; genus Flavobacterium. The sequence goes on from SXQR01000278.1 coordinate 1,898, forward strand.
AATGGCGGGAAGTTCCTTGGCAAAGTCAATGATCTTGAGGGTGATGTGCATCGCATCGTCAAAATGTGCCTCGTCCTCCTTGCCCTCCACCGAATAATCCAGCACCGAAGAAACGCCCTTGCCGTACATGGCGTGCACCACGGGCAAGCAGTCCTCTTCGGTCGTCCCGCCGCAAAAATGGTCAAACACCGTGGCGCGGATCAATCCCTCCACCGGAAGGTGCAGCCTGAGCGCGGTCTTGGTAAGTGCCGTTCCGACCTTTACGAGCGTTCGGTTTTGGATCATCCTGAACAAAAGGTACGCGCGTTCAAGTTCGCGATCGCTCTTTAGCGAGAAGGCAGACCGGGTGCCGGCAAATATTTTTTCCATAGTGAATGAAGCTGTGCAAATATACGTTTGTGCCCGATTATTCGCTAAAAAATGACGTATTTTGCCGCTTCAAATTTTACGCAAGATGCCGCCCGAACCCATCCATTGTGCAGGATCGACCGTCTGGTTCAACCAGGATGCCTACCACGCGTTGAACGAACTTCTTGGGCAGGGCCGCTATTCAATGGTCGTCGTGCTTAGCGATACCCATACCGCCGAATTCTGCCAGCCCAAATTCCTGTCCCTATTGGAGACCGAGGCTCCCGTGGAATTGATCGAGATCGAATCGGGGGAGGAAATGAAGACCGTGCAGACGTGCCTTGAGGTATGGCATGCACTGACCGAGATCGGTGCCGACCGCAAATGCCTGCTCGTGAACCTGGGCGGCGGCGTCATCACCGATCTGGGCGGGTTCATTGCATCGGCCTACAAGCGCGGCGTGGACTTCATCAATGTCCCCACCACCCTGCTGGGCATGGTGGACGCCGGGATCGGTGGCAAGAACGGCGTGGACATAGGGCCCCTCAAAAACCAGGTCGGCACGATCACGTCGCCCAAACTGGTACTGATCGATACCGAATTCTTGCAAACGCTTCCTGAAAAGGAAATCCGGTCCGGCTGGGCCGAAATGCTCAAGCACGGCCTCATCGCCGACCGCGGCTATTGGGACAGCCTTTGCAAGGCCGGCGGGCTGGGCGGTGACGACCTCGACGACCTGATTGCGCGATCGGTGGAGATCAAGAGCGAAATCGTGACCAGGGACCCAGCCGAGAACGGGATGCGCAAGGCGCTGAACTTTGGGCACACGCTGGGCCACGCGATCGAAAGCCGTTTCCTAAGCCAGGGAAAACCCATCCTGCACGGCGAGGCGGTGGCGGCGGGAATGGTCATGGAGGCCTACCTGTCCATGGAAAAGGGGCTTTTGGAACCATCGGAATACGGCAGGGTTAAAAAAACAATAATTTCGGCTTTTGGCGTTATTGAATTCGCTCCGGATGACGTAACTTCAATACTCGGCCTGCTGGTCCATGACAAGAAGAACGAACACGGCCGAAGGCTCTTTGCGCTCCTTGCAGGCATAGGCGCGCCGGCCCTCGACATCGAGGCGACGAACGATTTGATTATCAGTGCTTTTGACGATTATTCGCGCGGTGATTTTCAATAAAAAAAAATTGTAGGCCCGATATTATATTTTTTACATTTGCGACGTGAAAAAAGCTCAGGATCCAGCGGAATTTTCCTTCAATGCCACAAAGCCCGTTCACAGGGGCATGAACTTCTCGGCGGTGTTTAGCCTGAAGGCCTGCGATCCGCTGCGGTTTCAGGACACCGGAAGCGAAAAGTTGCTGATCATCTACGCGAACATCAGGGTTTGAACATCGATTAATGCCGTCCCTTACATTAATCCAAACCCAATTTCAAGATGAACACCAAATATTACGACCTGATCAACCAGACCTATTATTTCCCGCAGGAAGAGTTTACCCTCAACAAGGACAACCTGCAGTTCCACAACATCGATTTGATGAAGCTCGTTGAGCAGTACGGAACACCCCTCAAATTCACTTACCTGCCGCAGATCTCAAAGAGCATCCAGAAGGCCAAGAACTGGTTTCGCAAGGCGATGGAGAAAAACCAGTACGACGGCCGTTACTATTATTGCTATTGCACCAAGAGTTCGCACTTTGAATACGTGATGAACGAAGCCTTCAAGAACGACATCCACATCGAGACCTCGTCGGCTTTTGACATCAACATCGTCGAACGACTCATCGAGGCCGGGAAGATTTCCAAGAAGACCTTCATTATCTGCAACGGTTTCAAGCGCGATCTCTATGTGAACAATATTGCCCGGTTGATCAACAACGGGTACAACCGCACGATTCCCATCATCGACAACTATGAGGAACTCGATCTTTTGCAGGCCGAGATCAAGGGCAAGTTCAAGATCGGGATCAGGATCGCGGCCGAAGAAGAACCCAAATTTGAATTCTATACCAGCCGGTTGGGCATCGGATACAAGAACATCGTCCCGTTCTACAAAAAACAGATCCAGGAAAACGAGAACATCGAGCTCAAGATGCTCCACTTCTTCATCAATACCGGGATCATGGACACGGCCTATTACTGGAACGAGCTCGTCAAGTGTATCAAGGTGTACATCCAGCTCAAGCGCGAGTGCCCGACGCTGGACAGCCTGAACATAGGCGGTGGATTCCCTATCAAGAACTCTTTGGCCTTTGATTACGACTACCAGTACATGGTGACCGAGATCATCAACCAGATCAAGATTGCCTGCGAGGAGGCCGAGGTTGACGTGCCGGATATCTTCACCGAATTCGGGTCTTACACAGTGGGCGAAAGCGGCGGCGCGATCTACCAGGTGCTCTACCAAAAGCAACAGAACGACCGTGAGAAGTGGAACATGATCGATTCGTCTTTCATCACGACACTTCCCGATACCTGGGCCATCAACAAGCGATTCGTGATGCTCGCGGTGAACCGCTGGAACGATACCTATGAACGCGTTTTGCTTGGCGGGCTCACCTGCGACAGCGACGATTACTACAACTCCGAGCAGAACATGAACGCAATCTACCTGCCCAAGTACAACAAGGAGAAGCCACTCTACATCGGGTTCTTCAACATCGGGGCCTATCAGGAAACCATCGGCGGGTTTGGTGGACTTCACCACTGCCTGATCCCGCAGCCCAAGCACATTTTGATAGACCGCGACGAAAACGGCATCATCGGCACCGAAGTTTTCAGCGAGGCCCAAAATGCCGATGAAGTGCTAAAAATCTTGGGGTACGATAAAAAATAATTTACATTTGAGAATGGTCTTTCGGCCACAAAAAACACAACAATGAAAGGAGCTATCAGCCAATTTATCGAAAAGTATTACCTGCATTTCAATGCTGCCACGATCGTGGATGCGGCTAAGGCCTACGAGGCGCAACTCGCCCAGGGCTCAAAGATGCTGGTGACCCTTGCGGGTGCGATGAGTACGGCTGAGATCGGGAAGATTTTTGCCGAGATGATCCGCCGCGACAAGGTGCAGATCGTCTCGTGTACCGGCGCCAACCTCGAGGAAGACATCATGAACCTTGTGGCGCATTCACATTATGAAAGGGTGCCGAATTACCGCGACCTCACACCGGAACAGGAATGGGACCTGCTGGAACGCGGGCTCAACCGTGTCACCGACACCTGCATCCCGGAGCACGAGGCTTTCCGCCGACTGCAAAAGCACATCTACAAGATCTGGAAGGACGCCGACGACAAGGGCGAGCGCTATTTCCCGCACGAATTTATGTACAAGATGCTGCTCTCGGGCGTGCTTGAGGAGTACTATGAAATCGACATCAAGGATTCCTGGATGTATGCCGCGGCCCAGGCCAACCTGCCGATGGTGGTTCCGGGATGGGAAGATTCTACCATGGGGAATATTTTTGCCAGCTACGTGATCAAGGGCGAGCTCAAGGCTTCGACCATGAAATCGGGGATCGAATACATGGCTTACCTGGCCGACTGGTACACGAAGAATTCAAAGGACGGGATCGGGTTTTTCCAGATCGGTGGCGGGATTGCCGGCGATTTCCCGATCTGCGTCGTGCCGATGCTCTACCAGGACATGGAAATGCACGATGTGCCGTTCTGGAGTTATTTTTGCCAGATCTCGGATTCGACCACGAGCTACGGATCATATTCCGGCGCCGTTCCCAATGAAAAGATTACCTGGGGCAAACTCGACATCAAGACCCCGAAGTTTGTCATTGAAAGTGATGCAACCATCGTCGCCCCGCTGATTTTTGCTTACCTACTCGACTTTTAAAATACCTATGAAAAGAATTATTGTAGATTATTCCAAATTAACCAATGAAATCCTGAACCTGCTGATCGAGCGGTTTCCCGACGGTTACGATGATTCCAACATCATCCGGTTCCGCAATGCCCAAAATGAGTTGATCGAAGCTGTGGAGGTTCGTACCCATGACACGATCTACCTTGTAAAAGTGTCCACCAAACTGGCCAGCAGGCTCGAGAAATTCGACGAGGACGACGACCTGGATGCCATCGTGGAGCCTATCGACCCGATCAAGGACATCGAGGACGACGAAATTTCCACAGACGAGGACGAAGAAGAGGAAGACGTGGACCTCACGCGCGACCCGGGCGGTTCCGATGGCGATGATGAGGATGACGACGAGGATGACGAGGAAGAGGCCGTTGACGACGAAGATGACGAAGATGAAGAATAATTAATGGGGAGCACTGCTCCCTTTTTTTATATATTCGTCCTGATGTATTGACGAAAGCCGTCGCACACTGGATCTTAAATTTTTTCTATGGCCATCATCAACCCGCACATCAACTTCAATGGCAATGCCCGCGAAGCCTTCGAATTTTACAAATCGGTTTTTGGCGGGGATTTCACCACCGTGATGCGGCTCGGCGACCTGGCAAGCGATGATTTTCCAGTTGACCGGGAACACGCCGATTCCATTCTGTACATCGCCCTGCCCATCGGCCCAAACCTGCTCATCGGCAATGACGTGCCCGCCGCATTGGGCCCTGTAAACGAAAGGGAAAACCGGTCAAAGATCGCCGTCTCGGCGCTGGATCGCGAAGAGGCCGGCCGTCTGTTCCACGGACTTTCAAAGGGTGGAGAGGTTGAGATGCCGCTGGAGGACAGTCCATGGGGTACCTATTTTGGCATGTTCCGCGACAAGTTCGGGATCGAATGGACCATCTCCCATGATCCAAAGGTAAATCGGTAGCCATGGAACCTGAAAAAGATTACATCAACATCAACCGCGCCTCGTGGAACAAGCAGGTGGACATCCATCTCAAATCTGATTTCTACAAACAGGAAGAATTCCTTGCGGGAAAAAATACCCTGAACCCCATCGACCTGGAGGTCCTTGGCGACGTAACGGGGAAAAAAATATTGCACCTGCAATGCCACTTTGGCCAGGACTCGATTTCACTGGCACGCCTGGGTGCGAGCGTGACGGGCGTTGACCTGTCCGACAAGGCGATTGAAACCGCTACTCAATTGGCACGCGATCTCGGTGCGGATGCAAAATTCATCTGCTGCGACCTGTACAGCCTGCCAGACTTTCTCGATGATGATTTTGACATCGTGTTCACCAGTTACGGCACGATCGGTTGGTTGCCCGACCTGGACCGCTGGGCCGCCATCGTGAGCAGATATTTGAAACCCGGAGGCCATTTTGCCTTTGCCGAATTCCATCCCTTCGTCTGGATGTTCGACAACAAATTCCGCGAGATAGAATACCGCTATTTCACTTCGGAGGCGATCGTCGAAGTCCTGAGCGGCAGCTATGCCGACCGTTACGCCGACGTGGAATTGCAGCACGTTTCATGGAACCACGCGCTCTCGGAGGTGATTTCCAGCCTTCTCAAGGCCGGCCTGGCGCTAGAAACTTTCAGGGAATTCGATTATTCGCCCTACAACTGTTTTGACGAAACCGTCGAGGTCGCGCCCGGCAAGTTCAGGATTACGCGCCTGGGAGACAAGATCCCAATGACCTACACGCTGTCGGCCCGGAAACCTTAAAGATACCGCTCGGCAAAAACTTTCCGGTGGTGTCGCATGTGGCCGATGATGACAAAGCCGATGGCCCGCACCGATATCTCCTTGCCCGACGCATTTCCCCGGGCCAGCATGGATTCCTGATCAAAGGACCTGAAAAGGGCCAGCGTGGATTCCCGCACGATCGAGAGCTCGGTCAATAGGCTTTGCAGGTGACGCGCACCGGCGTTGACGGCAGCGGCATAATCATCTTCCTCGAATCCCGGCAGCGGTGTTCTGTCACGCCTCGCAAACCGAAGCGCCCGGTAGGAAAAAACACGCTCGGCGTCAATCAGGTGCTGGATGATTTCCTTGATGGTCCATTTGCCTTCGGCATAACGGTAATCGTGTTTGCCCATGGGGATTTCACGTACAAACCGTATAAAATCATGCAGCGATATCTCGAGCTCCTCGATAAGATCGCCGTCATGCAGCGCAACGATGTACGGGGCATATGAAGGCGCGTATTCGGTTGGGGAAAGATCGGTTGGCTTCATTTTAATTGGCGAATTAGCGAATATAATGTGAAAATGTATCAATTTCCTTTAAAACCAACGATTATCCATGGCAGCGAAATTGGTACACTGGCACATAATATAATTGGTACATTAAAAAAAGCCCTTGCGGGCTTTTACATATTCTTGAAGATCGTGTGCATCAGCCTCTTCTTGTCGTTGATGATTTCCTCGAGCGAGATCATGGTTTCGGTGCGGTAGACGCCCTCGATGTCGTCGATCATGAAGATCACGTCCTTGGCATGCTTGGTATCCTTGGCTCTGATCTTGCAAAAAATATTGAACTTCCCCGTGGTCACGTGCGCCACGGTCACGAAAGGGATCTCGTTGATGCGCTCCAGGACAAATTTGGTCTGCGAGGTGTTGTTGAGGAAAACCCCGACATAGGCGATGAAAGAATAACCGAGTTTTTCATAATCCAGCGTCAGCGACGAACCGGTAATGATTCCCGCGTCCTCCATCTTCTTGACGCGTACGTGTACGGTTCCGGCCGAGATCAGGAGTTTCTTGGCGATATCGGTAAAAGGGATCCGTGTATTGTCGATCAACATATCCAGGATCTGGTGATCCACTTCATCTAGGCGAAATTTGCTCATTTTCTATGTTTTTATGATTCGTCGGGAAAACCGTTGAGAAACCTGACCTCGCCAATGGTGAAATTTGCGATCGTGCCGATTTGGGGCGGACCGGGGCGTTGGCCATAAAATGTAGCGCCCTTCGCATCAAATTCGCTGTGGCCGAAAATATCGTTCTCACCCACCGATGCGATTTCGGCAACAAAATCAATTTTTCCCTCCGAAAGTTTTTCCCTGAACTGAACGGCAAAATTCGTAATTAATTCGTTACTATCATAATTAATTCTGACGTTTTTATATACAAAGTCACAAAAACATATTTTATTTTGAGGAATTGTCAAATAATCAGCAGTATGCTTCCCGGCTACATCGTTTTCGGAAATATATTTTATTCCTATCAAAAGGGCATAAAAAATAAATTTCCGACTGATTTCACGCGAATAGTCCGCCGGATAATGGCCGGCCTCAAAAAGAATCGTTGAGGCGCCAAGGGTCGTAAAGGTGTCGCCCGCGCAGTTGCGGTTGAAACCGTCGTCAAAGCGACCCACCATTCCCGGAATGTGGCCCTGCAGGGCTTGGTTCATCGCCCATATCACTTCCATCGCACGCTCGCGGCAGGGATTTATTGAACGCTCGGGATCAAAGGCGGGCGCGAGAAAGGAAACCGTCGCGGGTTTGCCGGTATCGCCCGCTCCAAAAATTGTGCGCTGGTCGTGCATGTTGAAACAGTAATCGGGGGCGAATGCCGTGAACACCTCCATGAGCGCGCGGCTTTCGGGTTGTGACAGATGGTCAAAATCGCGGTTCAAATCTGTTCCCGACGCATTTTCCCGGGTATAATCGCGGGCGCCGTCCGGATTGAGGATGGGGACAATTTTTAGCGTGACCCTGTCAAGCCATCCACTAAAAGCGCCGCGATCCAGGGCGTGGAGAAAATCGGCGATCGCCTTGGTGGTCGTACCTTCATTGCCGTGCATCTGCGACCAGGCAAGGATCCGGATGGGTCCGCTTCCCACAGTAACCATCAGGATTTCCTCGCCCCTGACCGATTTCCCAATGACCTCGGTGCGGAAATTCGAAAAAAGGTCCGAGAGGTGATCGGGCGTAATGTACCGGCCGGAAATGCGGTCATATTTCAGGGAATCGTATCGGTCCAGCAAATTGTCCATCAAATGAATATTAGCCGCATGATTGCGGAAGGATAGTTTGGTAAAATTATCATTTAAAGA
>SXQR01000279.1 GCA_005792865.1 Flavobacterium sp.
CCAGCATGATGTTCATCAGTGCGATGGACGAGCCGAAGATGGTGATCACCCCGATCAGCCAGGCGGCGTAGCCCAGGTATTCGGTAATGGAGAGGATGCGGTTGATGAGGTCGTCGCTCCGCGATACGCCAAAATTGTTTTCCTCCACCGGATTGAGCTTGCGCACGCGGCGCATGGTGAGGGTCGCATCGTCCACGGCCTTGTCCAGGAAAGATTTGTTGTTGACCAGCACGCTCACCGAATAATTGATGTTGGGCGCCGTAAAAAGCGAGCGCGCCACCTGGATCGGGATCAGGATTCGCAGGTCCTGGCTGTTGCCAAAGGTGGACCCTTTTTCCTTGAGCACGCCAATGACCTTGAACTTGGCCCCGCGCACCGATATCGTCTTGTCGATCGGGTCGACGTCCTTGAGCAGGCTCTTCTCGATATCCGAACCCACGAGGCACACGTATGCGTTGTTCTTGATGTCAAAATTCGTGAAGTTGCGCCCTGAGGTGATCTCGAGGCCGGAGTTGGCCAGGAAATATTCATCGACGCCCATAATCTGGATTTCAGGGTCGGTTTCCTTGGATTCAAACTTGACCTCCGCCGCGGTCGCCGCCGTGAAAGATAGCGAGGTATGGGCGTAGGGATGGTCAAATTTGTCGGCAAAGGCCTTGGCCTCGGGGTAGGAGATGATGGGGTTTACTTTCCTGTCGCCCCCGTCGCCGTCGAGCTGCTCTGTAATGTTGTACTGCGTGATGTTGAAAGTGTTGGAACCCATCGACGCAAAATTGTTGGACAGCGTGTTTTCCAGCGCCGAAACCACCGTGAGAATCCCGACAAGGGCCCAGATCCCGATGGCGATGATGAACACGGTCAGGATCGTGCGCAACAGCTGTGTGCGGATGGATCCCATCGCGATCCTGATATTTTCCCGGAGCAGTTTGAACATGTAGGCGGTTTGTGGGCACTAAAATACGGTTTTTTGTTAGTAGTCAGTCATCAGTTGTCAGGCATCAGTTCGTATGCAGTCTGCCTTGATGTTTGGAGGACATCGGACTAAACTTTGCGCTGTTGACCGGACAAAATAGCGACTCCGATCGCGTGCCTAATTTCGTTGGACATTCGACATTGGACATGCGTCATATTTTACCTTTCTTCCCGATATTTGCCCCATGGCACAAAAACCCTCGATTCCCAAAGGCACCCGTGATTTTTCCCCCAATGAAGTGGCGCGCAGGCAATACATCCTGTCCATCATGCGCTCGCATTTTGAACGGTTCGGCTTCCAACCCATCGAGACGCCTTCTTTCGAGAACAGCGAAACCCTCATGGGCAAGTACGGCGATGAAGGCGACAGGCTCATCTTTCGCATACTCAATTCGGGCGATTACCTCGCCAAGGCCGATCCCGCATCCCTCGCGGCGTGCGATTCTGCCAAATTGGCCAATTCCATTTCCGAAAAGGCCCTTCGATATGACCTGACCGTCCCGTTCGCGCGGTACGTTGTCCAGCACCGCAACGACATCGAGTTCCCGTTCAAACGCTACCAGATCCAGCCGGTCTGGCGCGCCGACCGCCCCCAGAAGGGCCGCTTCCGTGAATTCTACCAGTGCGATGCCGACGTTGTGGGTTCGCGATCGCTGTGGCAGGAGGTCGAGCTCGTGCAGTTGTACGATTCGGTGTTTGAGGCGCTGGGACTAAGAGGTTGTACCATAAAACTCAACAACCGCAAGATCCTTTCAGGCATCGCCCAGGCCATCGGCGCCGACGACAAGCTCATCGATTTCACGGTGGCCCTTGACAAGCTCGACAAGGTCGGTCGCGAGGGTGTCGAGAAGGAGATGCTTGAAAAGGGGATCTCGGCCGATTCGATCGCCCGGTTGGAACCGCTATTCGACTTCACGGGGACAATTGGCGAAAAACTGGACAAACTTGAGGCGCTGCTCACCGGTTCCCCGCAAGGGCTGGCCGGCATCGCCGAGCTGCGGTTCATAAGCGACAATGTTGCGGCGCTCGGGGGGCTGTCGGCCAAACTCGACCTGGACGTCACACTGGCGCGCGGGCTCAACTACTACACCGGTGCGATACTCGAAGTCTCCGCGCCCGCCGGCGTCTCGATGGGTTCCATCGGGGGCGGGGGCCGCTATGACGACCTGACGGGCATTTTTGGTTTGAAGGATGTCAGCGGGGTGGGAATTTCGTTCGGGCTTGACAGGATTTACCTGGTCATGGAGGAGTTGGGGCTTTTTCCAGCCGATGTATCGGTGACGCCACAGGCGCTGTTCCTCAATTTTGGCGAATCTGAATCAAGGTACGCGATGAAGGCTGTTTCGCAACTTCGCCAATGGGGCATCCGTTGCGAACTCTATCCGGACCACGCCAAGACGGCCAAACAGTTCCAGCACGCCGACAAGCGCGCCATACCCTTTGCCGTTATCTGCGGAAGCGAGGAAATGCAAAACAACCGGTACGCGGTCAAGGACCTGGTCACGGGCACGCAATCCCTGGTGGACCTTGACGGGCTTGCCAAATTGCTGCGCCCATAAAAAACCAAAAACCCCTCACGTCGAGGGGTCTTCTTGGATCTTTTTGTGGGGCAAAAAGAGGAAAAAATGCGTTGTTATTTGATCGCGATCTTGCGGCTCATGTCACCTTTGGTTGTTGCGATCGTTACAATGTAGGTTCCGCTGGCCACGGCGTTTACCGGTACCATGATCAGCTGGTCCGATCCATCGGCCACGATGGTCGATGAAATTTGCTGGCCCAGCATGTTGAACAGGGCTACCGATTCGACCTCCGCATCCTGTAACCCGTTCCTGATGCTCAGCGCCGAATTGTCATAGGCCACCTCGATGGAATTTTCCCATGCGTTATCGTTGTGCCCGAGCGAGGTTCCCTGAGTGAACCTAAGGGAAAAGCGGTCGTCAAAAGTGCCTTGCGCAAGCGCGATCTCGGCGAATCCGTCTGTGATGTCGTGATAGATTCCGGTCACGTTGTCGTGGATATAGACCGGCGTGCCTTCGGCAAAATTTTCGGTGCCGTCGAGCGTGAACTGGACGTTTCCGGGGGCGCTTGCCTTCACGCCGATCGGGAAGACCATCTCGGTGTTGAATTGTCCCTCCCCGCGAATTACCAGTTTGTGGTAGCCGTTTATGAAATACATGTCGTTGGGCTGGTTGTCAATGTGGATTGCATCGTAACCCGGATCGATGGCCGGCGTCGCGAGGTTGTCCATGAAACCGATCAATACCTGTCGGTGGAAATTGTTTGCCGAATTGTACCCGATGCGCAGCCGTGGAAACGTATCCTCCTCAAAAACATCTTCATTGTTGTTGAGCAGCGGCGCGGGAGCGAGTGCATTGTCGGCACGGAACATCACGTTTGAATCCGTGTTTTCTTCCCTTATGAAAGCCCGCTGGGCATTGTTGAAGGTTACGGTTCCGCCGGTTGTGCTGCCCGTAATGAAAAAGCCTTGTCCCACCGGGATGAAACGTCCCGGAACGCGGGTGCTGGTACCTAGCCCGCTAACGCCGGCAGGGGAGACGGGTGGCGTACCGCCCACGAGGGTCCTGGCTGCATAACCGCCCTGGTAATCCTGCAGCGTATGGGTGTTGTTGGTCGCAAAATGTTCCCAAAAGTAAAGTGTTCCCGTCGTGCTCGCCGCATTTTGCGTGATGAATGCGTTGGCGTCGAGCGCAGATGCATAAGGGTTGCCGCACAGGTTGAGGTTGTTGGCCGCCACGGTGGTGGTGATGTTGCCGTTGTGCGGTTTTCCAACAAAGACATAGTTTTGGTTCGGGGTGGCGGCATTGCTCCCCTTAAGGGTGAAACCCTGGCCGGCCAGTAACGACCCGTTTGGACCTACCGATGCCCAGTTTGCGTAATTGTTGTTTACGTTTTGGAACTTGAATATCCAATAACCGCTCAAGGTCACCGGGCTCGTCGCCGATCCGTTAAGGCCTGTTGTCCAGGTGATGTTCTGCGGGTTGGCGGGGTTGGTCCCGTCCTTGAAGACCGATGCCACCGTGTAATTGTTGTTGTTTGTCGTGGCATTGATCGCGCCTACCGGCGATGACCAATAATTGTAGTTCCACTTGTTCGATGTTCCTTGCTGGTCGCGTTCGATGTGGCCCGCACTTGTGGCGTCAAGGTCGCTGCCCGATGTCTGCACGAGTTGCGAACGCCCCTGAAGGTCCAGTTTGCCGTCGAGCTTCAGGTACCATGAATTGCGCATCGCCGAATGGTTGTCCACCACCACCGTCACCCCCGGCTCAATAAAAAGGCCCAGGTCGGTGTTGTTGTAGGAGAAGGTCATGTCGTGCTTGATCTTAAGGATGGACCAGTCATAGGTGAGCACGTCCATTCCGTTGACATAGTTGTTCTGGCTCACCGCCTGGTCGATCGGTGCGGCGATCGTCGTCTCAAAAGGCATCGGCGCTAATTGCCTGCGGATATTCTTAACATTGTAAATGCGCGCCAGCGTGGTTGATGATCCCTGGTCAATGGCGGCAGTGGTGTAATTGTCGATTACATCGCCCTTGTAGGCGTCCATGCGGTAATATCCGATCAGGTTGGCCCACAATGACGATTCAATGTCCTTGGGAACCACCTCGCCACGGATCGCGGTGCCGTTTTGCCTGATTTCCTGGTACACCATTTTCTGGAGCTGGTCATCTGTCAGCGCGGTGCTGAAAGCGCGCGCCTCATCGATCGAGCCGTTGAAATATTCGGTAGCCGTTGCACTGTTGCGGCCCATCGCGAATTTCGCGGTGCTGGCGTGCAGGGCGCCCGCGAGCGTTCCGCTGTTGGAGGAATTCTCCATTTGGCCGTTGACGTAGAGCGCCAGCTTTTGGGTGGCGCCCGCACCGTCGTACACGGCGGCCACATGATACCATCGGTTTGGCACCAGATCAGTGTTATAGGTGACCGATACGCCTTTGGCCGTCGCGACGAGTTTGTTGCCACCGGCGACCGCTACCCGAAGGTTAAAGTTGTCCTGGCCCATGATGAAGCCGTTTGCGTTGAAGGAAGCGTCCAGCTTGATCCATCCCATGATGGTGGACTTGGCCAGGCCTCCAAGTATTTGCGTTGATTCGGCGTAATCGTTGCGTCCGTCAAGATCGAGGTAAAGCTTGGTGTTGAGGTTGCGGGGCGAACCCAGCGCGGCGGTGGTCGAGTCGAAATTGTCGTTGATGCCATCCTTATCGGTGTCGGCACCGCTGTCGATCCTTCCGTCGTTGTTGGCATCGAGTGAAGCATGAAGCGTCGCAGCAATGTCAAAGGCGCCGTCATTGTTTGAATCCGTTTCGCGGAAATCCGAGATGCCATCTGCATCGGAGTCCTGCCCAAACGGCCTATAAAGCGTTCCGTAGCCCGTAAAAGTATCGTAAATGTTCAGGATCCCGTCGCGGTCCGTGTCGGTTCCGTCGCCCACGCCGTCGCCGTCAATGTCGCCGTCCCCATTGAAAAGCCCTGCCTCGTCAACGTCAAAAAGCGTGTCGTTGTCTGAGTCAAGGTCGAGTACATCGGCGGTTCCGTCATTGTCCGCATCGGGCAAGGCGTAGGTTCCCGCGGCGATCATCGCGTCGATGGTATCGTGCAGCCCGTTGAGGTTTGCATCGGCCCAGACCCCGGCGGTAGTGAGGTCCATATAGGCCTTGCCGCCGCTGAGCGCGTAGAATCCGGCCTCCTCGATATCCGGAATCCCGTCATTGTCCGAATCCAGGTCGTAAATGTTGGAGATCATGTCGCTGTCGCGGTCACAGTACTGCTGGCGGATGGTGATGTCATCGATGGCCAGGTCATTTCCGCCTCCTCCGGGCGCATTGTTCTTGAAGCGGATGACGAACGATGTATTGTTGCCCAGGTTGACGCTGGTGGTATACTGGAGCCAGTTTGAATAGCCACATGAATTGTCGGCCGTGCTGCTGCTGCAACGCCCGATGTTCCCCGTGTTGTAGGTCGAGAGCAACGTGCCGCCCGTGGTCAAGAACTCAACGGTGATGTTGGGCAGGATGGATCCCGAATAATTGTGCGAGGACATGATGTTGAGTACCCAAAAGCTATAGGTGATCGGGATATTGGGCAGTACGCCGTGGATGGTGGTCTCATAAAAAATTCCCGGTGTAAAGCTGGCGTTGAAGACCGCCATACGACCGTTGGTATCGCCCGGAGTGTGGTCGGTCAGGCCGTTCCAGGCCAGGTCGCCGTGGATGTTTTCGGGGTCGGATGCCACGGTGCCCGCAATCTTGTGCGTCACGGTATATTCCCCGTCATCGAGGATCCAGGTTGACTGGCTCGGGCATTCGGTGGTGTTGGTCCCCGCAATGCCATCCTCATAGCAATAGGTACAGGTCGCGCCTGGAATGTTCACGTTGATCTGGCTACGGGTCGTTCCGGTCCCGAAGGTTTCATTCAGGAACGTATATTCCACCGAATTGGCGAAAGGCGATACGGTACAGCCCGTTTCCTCGTAGGTATCGAGGACGCCGTCATTGTCGTCGTCCACGTCGATATTGTCGCTCACCCCGTCGCCGTCGGTATCGGCATAGGTACGCACGCCAAGGCCGGTAATTGCGAAAGTATAGGGATTTTCATTGCTGTCGTCATTGACGATTGAGATGGTGGCCGTTTTTGTCCCGATGGTGGTCGGTGAGAATTTGACCTGGAAGGTCGTGCTTGCCGATTGCGCCACCGACGAAGCAGGCATGGTGTGCAGCGTGAAATCGGCGGCGTTCACGCCGGAAAAAGTGATGGCGCCCACGGTCATCGCACCGACTCCGGTATTCTGGATAGTATAGGTGACGAGCGTGCTTCCGTTTTCGATCGACACGGTACCAAAGTCGGTATTGTCAGACAAAGCAGGCGTGGCATCGCCCGAGACGATCGAGACGCCGTTTCCGGTCACGTTGATTTCAGGTTGCGTACCGAATCCCGAGATCGCAAAATCATAAGGGCTTTCATTGCTGTCGTTGTTGGCGATGTTGACCGTCGCGGTCCTGGTTCCGGTACCCGAAGGATTGAAGGTGATCTGGAAAGTGGTCTGCCCGTTGACCGCAACCGGTGAGGTGGGCGACTGCGTGAGGGTGAAGTCGGCGGCATTCGTACCCGTGATGGTTACGCCTGAAATGGTCAGCGGCATCGTGCCGGAACCCGCATTGTGGATCGTAAAGCTATGGATCACGCTACCCGCGACCACGGTCATCGAACCGAAATTCGTGCCGTCGGTGGTAGCCGGGGTCGTGTCGCCGTCATTGATTCCAAGGCCATTGCCCGTCAGGACGATTTCGGGATCGGCACCCACGCCGCTGATGGCAAAGTTATACGGGTTTTCGTCCCCGTCATTGTTGGTAAAGGTAATTACCGCGCTCTGGGTTCCCGTTGCCGACGGGTTAAAGGTGACCGAAAACGTGGTCGAAGATCCCGCTGCCACCGAAGTGGCCGGCATCGTGCTTATCGAGAATTGTGCAGCACCTGTACCTGAAAGTGCCGGTGTCCCGACCGTAAGTGTCGTGGTACCCGCGTTCTGGATCGTAAAGGTGCGCGTGATGGTCCCCGCAAGGATGTCGGTGGTCCCGAAAGCCGTATGGTCGGCGGCGGCAGGAGTGGTATCGCCATCGACGATGGTGACGCCGTTACCGGTTACGTTTGCCTCGGCATTGGTTCCTGTCCCGCGGATCGCAAAATCAAACGAAGCTTCATCAGAGTCATCCGAGGTTATGATCACCATGGCATTGCGCACCCCCGTTGCAGATGGGTTGAAGAGTACCGTGAAGGTCGCCGATGCACCCGGTGCGATGGTTGTAGGGATCGCGGATGTGACGGTAAAGTCCGAGGCCTGAGCGCCCGAGATGGTGATGTTGGAAATGTTTAGCGTCGCCGTGCCCGGATTTTGGATTGTGTAGGTCACTGAAACCGAACCGAAGTTGAGGTCGGCCACGTCAAAATCGGTGGCATCTGCGGTGGATGGAGTCATGTCGTTATCGGCGATATTCACCCCGTTTCCACTAACTGCGATCTCGGCGACCGTCCAGGTGACCAGGACGTAACCGTTTGCGCCGTTTCCGCCGCTTTTGTTGGATCCGCCCGTCTTGCGTGCACCGCCGCCGCCGCCGCCGGGCCCAAACCCGTTTTCGCCTCCCGTGTTTGTTGACGTACCATCGCCTCCGCTGCCGCCGCCGGCAGGGGCAGCACCTCCGTTTGGAGCGGACCCGTTGTTTCCGTTGGCCGCATTGCCTGCAGAGGAGCCGCCGCCACCGCTATGGGAAGCACTTGCGGTTGAACCGTTGCCGCCGGAGTATGCGATGTCGCCCAGGCAGGCAGATGCCTGTCCGCCGGGTGCGCCGTTGGCACTGTTAGCGGAGGCAGAATTTCCGCCCTTTGCCAATAGCAAAACCGGCGATCCGAAACTCGAATCGCCTCCGGCAGATGCATTGGAGGTGCTTCCGGAACCAACGGATACATTGTAGGTTTGGCCTGGGAGTACCGCGATGGTCTTGGCTGCATAGGCGCCTCCGCCACCGCCTCCGCCAAGGATGTTGGTGGACAGCGAGCTTCCGCGCCCGCCGCCGCCCCATGCCTCAACCGTGATGCTCGTGACGCCCGCCGGAACCGTGAAGGTACCGTTGCCGGTAAACGGCTGGGATTGTGACATTCCCGTTGCAGTAAACATTAGCCCTATCAGTATATAGGACAGCTTCTTTTTTAATGAAGTAATTTTTTCCATAACCCTCATTTTAATCTGAATGTTTTTTGCCCCCAAAAAACGTGTCAGGCCGTCCGGAAATATTCCTTGTTGACTTTGACAGGCCAAATGTAGAATGCGGATTTAAAAAAACAAATTTTTTTGCCGATAAAATGCATATTACATCGACGAAATGCACAATTTGGCTTATTTTTAAAGAAAAGGACTACAATAATATTCTCAAATTGTTTGGTTTTCGCAAATGCCTAAATAATTGATTAACAGTTGTTGAGGTTGATGGTATTTTTTGGCCGATGAGCCAACGCGATGATCTTCGATGAATCAAATCTCGGCGCGAAGTCAGGCCTGAATTGCACCGAACGGAATCGGGAGCGCAGGTATACGGGCCAGTTTCCTAATGCTGAATCCCGTATTTGGACGCAATGGCCTTTAGTACAGCGAATTGGAAATTTATAAGATTTGGGGGTAATTCTATAACCGATACGGCCGGGTTTAAAGTGAAATTTGTAAAAATTCAATCATAACCAGCTAAACATATTATTATGAAAGCCACAACAGCAAAAACCCGGACTTCCACGTCGAAGTCCACGGCCTCGAAAAAAACTACCACTTCAACAACAGGTTCAAAAAGAGAGGTGAAACCTAAAAGCTCCGCAGCTGAAGGACTTACCGAACTTCTTGAGGACCAGCTTAAAGATATTTATTGGGCCGAAAAGGCGCTGACCAAAGCCCTGCCGAAAATGGCCAAGAATGCCCAGTCCGAGAATTTGGTAAATGCAATCAAAGAGCACCTTACCGTCACAGAAAACCAGGTGGCCCGAGTTGAACAGATCTTTAGCCTGATGGGTAAAAAGGCAACCGCCAAAAAATGCGATGCAATGGAAGGTTTGATCAAGGAAGGCGAGAGCATCCTTGAAGAAACGCAGCCGGGACCAGTTAGGGATGCCGGAATCATCGCTGCCTCACAGAAAATCGAGCACTATGAAATCGCATCGTATGGGACAATGGCCGCGCACGCCCGTACTCTTGGGCTTGACGAAGTGGCGGCCTTATTGGAACAGACCCTGACCGAAGAAAAGGAGGCCGACGTGACCCTTACCGAAGCCGCCTACAACACCATCAACTTTGACGCGGCCGAAGAGGACGAAATGTAATCGGGAATACCATGAAAATCCACCACCATATCGCAGGATCCGCCGGACGCAATCGTTTGGCAATGCAGCGCACTGAACCTGAGCCGGCTTTGCGCAGGGAATTTTTTGAACTTTCGTTGCAATCGGGGTACGATCTGCAGGAGGAGGACGAAGACGACGTAACACAGCCGGCGGACGAATCGGAAGATGATGACAGGGACGCATACAAAAATGCCGACCAGGACAACATGTACTATTTTATTTAGGGGC
>SXQR01000280.1 GCA_005792865.1 Flavobacterium sp.
GCGACTGAGATCTTTAAGATGAGAATCCCTTTCGGGATTTTTTCTATTTTATACAATCGATCAATCAGTGAACCCGGCGGAGCCAAAACGGATCCGGCCGGGCTTAACAATAAAATTTTATGAAGTTATGAGCACAGTTTCGTACTACACCGCCGACGGGCTTAAGAAATTGAGGGAAGAGCTGGACCAGCTCAAGAATGTCGAGCGGCCAAAGGCATCGGCTGCAATCGCCGAGGCGCGGGATAAAGGAGATCTATCGGAAAATGCCGAATACGATGCCGCGAAGGAGGCACAGGGCCTGCTCGAGATGCGCATCGCGAAGCTTGAGGAAGTGCACGCGAATGCAAGGCTCATCGACGAATCGCAACTCGACGTTTCCAAGGTGCTGGTGCTGTCCAACGTCAAGATCCGCAACATGGCCAACAAGCAGGAAATCCGTTATACGCTGGTAGCCGAAAGTGAAGCCGACCTCAAGACGGGAAAAATTTCGGTTACGTCGCCCATTGGCCGCGGCTTGCTGGGCAAATCTGTAGGCGAGGTCGCCGAAATCACGGTTCCCAACGGCACCATAAAGTTTGAGATCCTCGAAATATCCCGCGACTGATGGCCAGTATCTTCACCCGAATCATCAATGATGAACTGCCGGCCTATAAAATTGCCGAGGACCAGTACAACCTCGCTTTCCTGGACGTAAATCCCAATGCGAAAGGGCATACGCTCTGCGTGCCAAAAAGGGAAGTGGACAAATTGTTCGAGCTGGAACCCGATGAATACGAGAGCCTGATGAAGTTTTCCCGGCGGATCGCAATGGCGCTTGAAAAGGCAGTTCCCTGCAAGCGCGTCGGGATGGCGGTAATTGGCCTTGAAGTGCCGCACGCCCACGTGCACCTGATCCCTATCAGCCATATGGATGAGATGCGGTTCCGGGACAAGGTCTCGCCAACACCTGAAGAATTTGAACAGACGGTTCGCGATATAAGGGAGCATTTGTCCTAGATACCGATTGTTTGGTATTTTACCGGCCTTTATAACGGGATGTTGTAAATATTGCTTATGCTTGCACCCTAACAATAAACAATTCTTAAAAAAGATGAAAAAAAGATTTTTTGCAATGGGTGCATGTGCGCTGTTTGCCTTTGCTTGCTCAAGCGATGATTCTGATTCCCTTGACTATTCAAAACTGACCCGTAAGTGGTACAATGTCTCCGAAAAAGTGGCAGGCACGACCTTCCCCTATGACGATCACGAGGCTTGCGGAAAGGATTATATCGAATTTATGGATTCGAACATGGGCCGTTTTGTGGATGTTTGGGGCTGCGAGAGCGGTGTTCAAACCGATGAAAGTGAGTTTGTCTGGGTCCGCGAGGGCAAGAACCTGATCCTTGACGGGGTTGAAGCTGCGACCATCAGGAAAGTGAACTCTAGTACTCTGGAACTTAGCACCGAATACGATTACGACGGCGACGGTGAGGACGATACGGTGATCTTGAGATATACCAGCACACCATAAATTCAAGGGACTTCGGTCCCTTTTTTTATTTTAATGCGATATCAACCCCTATCGGCCAATTCCTTCCTGAAGCAAATTTGCATGGTGGTTCCTTTTCCGGGTTCGGAATGCAGCACCTTGATCTTTCCCTTGTGATAATCTTCCACAATCCGCTTTGTCAGTGAAAGCCCAAGGCCCCATCCGCGCTTCTTGGTCGTGAACCCGGGTTCAAAAATCCGCCGGAACTGCGTCTTCGGAATTCCCTTTCCCGTATCGGATATCAAAATTTTCACCTGCCTGGCATCTTCCTCAATCCGTACCATCAATTTTCCGCGCCCTCGCATCGCATCAATGGCATTCTTTACCATGTTTTCGATCGTCCACGAATGAAGCGCCGCGTTGAGCGGGATCATAATGGGTTTTTTGGGGGCCTTGAACGAGAACTCGACCTGCTTGGAGAATCGCGACTTAAGGTAGTCAAAGGTCTCCGCAGTTTCCTCGATGATGTTCTTCTTTTCAACCGCGGGCTCCGATCCGATTTTGGAAAAACGGTCGGTAATGACCTGGAGCCGCGTAACGTCCTTCTCTATTTCGGCAACGGTGACGGGATCCACATTGTCTGCCTTCATGATTTCAAGCCATCCGATAAGCGAGGAAAGCGGAGTCCCGATCTGGTGCGCGGTTTCCTTGGCCATCCCCGCCCACAATTTGTTTTGCGTTGCCATCTTGGTGCTTCGGTAAAAATTATACACCACGCCTCCAAAAAGAACGATGATGAGCAACAGGGCTACGGGATAGTATTTCAGGGTATTGATCAGCGACGAGTTTCCGTAGTACAGATACTGGAATTTTCCCGGCACATATTCAAAGATGATGGGGTCGTTCTCCTTCCGGAGCTTTTGGAGAAGCGCGCGTGAGGCATTTTCGCTTTGGAGTATCCGCTCATCGATGTTGGAAGTGCTGATGATGCTGTCCCGTTCATTGGTCAGGATAATGGGGATCGTCGTGTTGCGGGCCAGGATCTTGAGCGGAAGGTCCAGCGGCGTATTGTCGTCAGCATTGATGAGCGTCTTTTGCGCATCGGCCCAATATTCCATCTTTGCGCGCTCCTCGTTCTTGAAATAAGTGAAAAAGGTATAGGTATTCCATAAAATCAACGTGATGATGACGAACGATGCGCCAATGATGATCCATCGGGTTATGTTGCGCTTGTCATAAGAAAAATCCATAATGAGGCTTTATGTGCTAAAGATAATTTAATTTTTTCTTACGGGTTTTTCGCCGATTGTGCCGTTTTGTACCGAGTTTCTTTTAATGTGGCAGGCGGCCGCAGCGGTTTTATGTACGAAGCTCCGTATGGCCCAAGACTTCCTCACCTAAAACCCATCCTCAGGCGGTTGATAACTCCGTCCTTTTTCGCCTCGCCACACCATTGCGTTTCCTTATTTTTGTCCAAAACCACTCCATGATCAGCATCGAGCCCAACGCGATTTCCCCGCTCAAACTGCAAGCGTACCTCCAGGCTGCCGTTGCGCCAAGACCCATTGCGTTTGCCAGCACGATCAGCGCCGAAGGTGTCCCAAACCTTTCGCCGTTCAGTTTTTTCAACGTATTCAGTTCGAATCCGCCCATCCTGGTATTTTCACCTGCCAGGCGGGTGCGCGACAATACCACCAAGCATACGTTGGAGAACGTGCAAAGCGTTGAGGAAGTTGTCATCAACGTGGTGCATTATCCCATCGTCCAGCAGGCATCCCTGTCCAGTACCGAATATCCCGAAGGCGTCAACGAATTTGTGAAGGCCGGGTTGACAATGCTGCCATCGGATATCGTAAAGCCTTTTCGCGTAGCGGAATCCCCGGTCCAGTTTGAATGCCGCGTCAACCAGGTCATCGCACTTGGAGAAAGAGGCGGCGCGGGAAACCTGGTCATTTGCGAGGTCCTCAAATTGCACATCAGAGAAGATGTCGTGGATGCTTCGGGAAACATTGACCAACACAAGATCGACCTTGTCTCACGTTTGGGCGGAAACTGGTATTCACGCTCCAACCAAGGGCTTTTTGAGGTACCGAAACCATTGGCGACACTTGGCGTGGGCGTCGATTCGATTCCCCGCCATATCCGTGAGAGCGAGGTGTTTGACGGTAACGATATGGGAATTCTGGGCAACGTCGAATCCTTGCCTACCCGCGCGGAAATCGATAACTTTGTCAACGGCAATTTTGCGGTCAAAGCGGTCCTCAGCGCCGATGACAGGGTGAAGCAGCACATGATGGCAAAGGAGATGATTGCGGCGGGAGATCCGCTATCGGCGTGGAAAGTATTATTGGCAAAAGAATCATAATCTAACAAATACAAGATGGAAGTTACAGGAAGAATCAAGGTACTCAATCCGGAGCAGCAGGTCAGCGCGACATTCAGGAAAAGGGAGGTCGTGGTAACGACAGAGGAGCAGTATCCGCAACATATCATGATCGAATTCACCCAGGACAAGATCGATCAACTCAACAATTTCAAGCCGGGCGACCAGGTGCGTGTGCAAATCAACCTGCGCGGCCGCGAATGGGTAAGCCCCCAGGGCGAGACGCGTTATTTCAATTCGATCCAGGGATGGCGAATCGAGAAGCTGATGCAGGATGTTCCCGGCCAGATGCCGCCGGTTCCCGCTGCCAACACATTTCCGCCTGCGCAACAATTCAATGAGGAAGAGCACGACGACCTTCCGTTCTAAAACTTGACCCGGAGGCGACTTCGGGTTTTTTTATGCGAGTACTGAATTCAGACATCGAATTTCCGGCGGTCGAGAATGCGGGCAGGGAAGGATTGCTGTGCATTGGCGGCGACCTTTCGCCCGAAAGGCTGCTTCTGGCCTACAGGAACGGCATTTTCCCGTGGTACAGCGAGGGCGATCCCATTTGTTGGTGGTCTCCTCCTGAGCGGATGGTGGTCTTTCCGCGGGATTACGTCGCCCCAAAAAATTTGCGGAATGTCCTTAACCGAAAATTGTTCACGGTTACCTTTAACCGCGAATTCGAGAAGGTGATCGCGGGATGCCGCTTCTCAAAACGGAACGGGCAGGACGGCACCTGGCTCACGCAGGAAATGCACGAAGCATATCTTGAGATGCATCGGCTCGGCCATGCAAAATCTGTTGAGGTGTGGCAGGAAGATGAACTGGTGGGCGGGCTTTACGGCATGGACATGGATGGTGTGTTTTGTGGCGAAAGTATGTTTTCCCAGGTTCCGAATGCCTCCAAATATGCATTCGCTTTCCTGATCGAAAAATTAAAGTTGGAGAATTACCGCCTACTGGATTGCCAGGTCCACAACCATCACCTGGAGAGCCTGGGCGCGAAGACGATTCCCCGAAAGGATTTCATTCAAATTTTAAGGCATTCAGGCTGATTGCGTTTTCTTCCAGCACTCGTTAATGTGGTCGTCCACCATTCCCGTTGCCTGCATGTGCGCGTACACCACGGTCGAGCCTACGAATTTGAATCCGCGTTTCTTGAGGTCCTTGCTGATGGCGTCCGAGAGTGCTGTGGTTGCCGGTAAATCCTTCTGGTTCTTATAGCGGTTGACGATGGGCTGCCCGCCCGTGAAGGCCCAGATGTACTCTGTAAAGCTGCCAAACTCCTTTTGAACTTCCATGAACGCCCTGGCGTTGGTGATGGCCGCCTTGATCTTAAGGCCGTTGCGGATGATGCCCGCGTCGTCCATCAATTGGGCAATCTTGTCATCACCATACTTCGCGACCTTTTTGTAGTCGAAGCGGTCAAATGCCCTGCGGAAATTCTCCCGTTTGCGCAGGATCGTGATCCATGATAGGCCAGCCTGGAAAGTTTCCAATATCAGGAATTCAAAAAGCTTCCGGTCGTCGCGAACGGGTACGCCCCATTCCTCATCGTGGTATTTGACGTAAAGCGGATCGGTTCCGCACCAGGTGCATCGTGTTTTATTCTCCATCCTTTGCGAGGTATTTGTCTATCATTCCGTGCCCGATGTAGATCAGGGGCGTCAGCGCGACCGCAATCGCAAGTTTCACCGAATAGCCCGTCAGCCCAGATGCGACATACATATTGAAATCCATCTTGCCCGTCAGGTAAAAGGCGATGCCCAGGACGATGAAACTGTCAAAAAACTGCGAGATCACCGTCGATCCGGTGCTGCGGAGCCAGATCCATTTGTTGCCCGTCCGCTTCTTGACATATTGGAAGATGATCGCGTCGATGAGCTGCGATACCAGGAATGCCGTGATGCTTCCCACGATGATCCACATGGATTGCCCAAATACCGCGTTGAACTGTTGGTCGGTGATGCCCGCGGTTTTCGTGGAAGCGGGAATTCCGATAGCCATCAGCAAGATCAGGAAACAATAGGCGATGAGGGCCGCCGTCAATATCGAGAGCTTTTTGACCTGGTCCTTGCCGAAATATTCGTTGACGAGGTCCGTCGTCAAAAAAACCACGGGCCACGGCAAAATCCCGATGCTCATCAGGTACGGGCCCACGTCTATCAACTTCCCGCCGATGAGTTCGGCCGTGATGGCATTGGTGATGAATATTCCGGACAGGGCCAGGAAAACCTTGTTTCTTCGGGTTGTGAACATTTGGTAAATATACAAATCCGGTGCAATCATATCCCAAAGGTCCATGATCGGAAATGTTTCCTGGTGCGGTTTTTCCGCAGCAAATCTTAACCGTTTCGATATGTGACAAAAAAAGCCCCGGTTTCCCGAGGCTTCCTATTCAATCCGGTATGATTACCACCAACCGATGATGTTGTAGGTCATGTTCTGCGGCTGGTTGTTGCCGTATGCCACGCCCACATCGCGGTAAGCCTTGATCATGTCCTTCTGCAGGCCGATGTGTTTCTCGTAGTTGAAGTTCCACTCGCGTGAGTCCAGTTCCAGCACGCGCTTTCCAACGCGGTCAGACAATGCCTTCACGTCGCGCATGCACGCGGCCTGCGGATCGATGGAAGTCAGGATCTCGGCAACCTGGTTGGCCGCATCGAGCGTCTGGTTTGCGCTCCAGATGTTCTGTGCCTCGGCCAGGCGTACCTTACAATCGCGGTCGATCTTCTTCTGGAAAAGCGGCGCCACGGCGCTCATTGCCTTATCGAAGCAGCTCGATACATCGGGAACCGACGTCAGGACGTAAATTGCCTCCTCAAACTTGTTCTGGGCCTCGAGCATCTTCGCCTCGCGCAGGATCGCATCGCAACGCGTGTTGTAGTACGTGATGATCTGGTTCTTTGAAGTCGTGATGAAGTTCTGGATGCCCGGATCGTTGGCGCGGATCTGCTTGATGGCCTCCATGTACGCCTTGTTTTCGTTGGCCCCGACACCGCGAACGGTAACGGTGTGGCTCGCGAATTTCTTGCCCTCGAAACCGTCGCCGATGTAGAGCGTCACGTCAAGCGTTTGCGCGATGCTCGGCGGTGCGGTGCCCAGGACATCCTTGCTCATCGTCACGATATTCGCGGTGATGATGAACCTCGATCCCAATCCGGCGCTTCCCATGCCGTTCTGGCTGGTGATCTGGTTGAGCTTGTTTTGCAGGACCGATTGGGCCGCGCTTGGAATGTGCTGGCCGATATACGGCGTCAGCGAGATGCGGCTGAGGTCGGTTTGGGCCGATGCCGCGAAACCTGCAAGAAGCAATGCCGTGGCGAATGCATTTTTTATGAATGTTTTCATGTCTCTTTTATTTTTCGCCCAAGGTGATAACGGCCTGGCCAAGACCTTTCATCGTGAGCTTGTTGGTGATATTGTATGGAGCCGCCTTCAGGAATGCCTGCAGCCCTTTTAGGAAACCGCGCGCGTCGGTAGCCTTGCCCGATGCATCGTAAAGCGGGATGCGCACCTGCTCGAAAAGCATCATGCTCTCGGTGGCGTCACTTGTGCTGAAGCGTCCCTTGACCGTGTTTTGCGTCATCCATTCCTCGATCACGCTGGAGAGTTCCTTCCCGCCAAATTCGGTTTCGAGGTCGTCCGGCCATGAATCGAACTTCTTGATGCGTACAATGATCTCGCGGCCATTGGCAAACATGTCGTCAAAATGCATCTGCAATTGGGAGTTAAAGCCGTCAATGTGCGCAAGCACGGCTTCTTCGAGCAGGATCGGCAATTCGGCAGAAAAGGAGGGATTTCCCGTTCCGGCCGCCGTTGCGATCTGTTTGTCGGTATAGGCATCAAGCCCCTGAAGGTTAAAGGTAACCGACTTCTTCGGCCCCGTCTGGTTGATGCTCCAGGTCATCTGCATAATGATGTCGGCCTTGGCGACCTTTTTCAGTTTGTCGACAGGTGTCTCCACGATGCCGGCCCCGGATTTTGAGGTCGTCATGGCGTTTTCTGCGCTCTCCGATTCCAGGGTCTTGATTGCCGATTCCATGTTCTTGAGCGGGAATCCCCGTTCGGCCATAAGCCCGTTGATCTTTGAAATGACCAGCAAAAGGTCGGTGTTTTCCTGGAAGGCGCGCTTGTAATCGGGGACCTTAACCTTGATTCCCTGGTTGTCGAATTCCATCATGTAACCGTTCTTGCTGCACCAGGCATCGCTGGGCACGACCATGATCGTCGGTTTCTTGGCTTGCGCGTTGGACAGCCCGACGGTAAGTACTGCCGCGAATGTCAGCAGTTGTAGGGTGAGTTTTTTCATATTTACTGTTTAAGGATGCCGTCGGCGATGAGTTTCTTTTTGAGTTCCGAACGCAGGACGCGCACGATCATTCCGTTTGTGACGCTCTCGCGCGCCTTCTTGCGGTCGCGGTTGATCTTTTGACCGATGCGCTCGTCGCGAAGCGAGATGAAATTCCTGTATTCCCCGCCATCGGCAAAAAATGCATTGAAATAATCCTCGTATTTCTCCTGCGCGTTCACTTCAAACAGGATCGGGCGCTTTTCGCAGTCCTGTTTTCCTTCGGTGATCCCGTTGAAGATCACATCGCGCACGGCATTTTTCTTCGCCTGCTCAACTGCGTCCGCGCGGTTGCGGCCGTTGCCCCATGCCTTGAGGGTTTGCGACCCGTCCATTTCAACGCCCATGCATTCGGTCTTGAACGTGTAATTCCCCGAATTCACTTTTTGTGCCCTGGAAACCTGGGCTGCGGCGCCTACGGTAAGGGCAAGCGCCGCGATTGTAAGTAGCTTTTTCATGTTTTCTTTAGATTAGAATCCGCTGGTAAGCCCGCGGATGATCCCGGCATCCTCCAAATCCTTGCGGAGCAGGTCTTTTTGTACCGATACGATCATCCCGATCTTGTATTCCTTGCCTACCTTCATGCGGTCTTCGGCAGAAATGTTGCCGTCGGAACTTTCGGTTACGAATTTCATGTACTTTCCACCGTCTTCAAAGAATGGCCCAAAGAACTCTTCTTTCTCCATCTCGATGTTGGGGTTGCTGGCAAGGGGTTTTTGCGACGGACATCCCCGGCCGCCGGCAAATCCTTTGAAAATGATACCGTGTACGGCGTTCTTCTTGGCCTGTGCCGTGGCGACCTTCGGGTTTTTGGAATACGACCACACCTTTACCAGGTAAGAACCGTCCGAACCGATGCCTGCGCATTCGATCTCATAACGCCATTCGCGTGTTGCCTTTTCGGCTTTGACTTTGGCCTGGGCCATTGCGCCCTGTGCAGTGATTGCGATGAGCAGGGCAATGAATAGTTTTTTCATGTTTGTCTTATTTTCCTTTTTTCTGAATGATTAGCATTCCCGGGTAAAATTCCTTTCCGCTCACTTTCTTGAAGTGCGTGCGGTCGGTGGTGGTGTCCGGGTTTTCCTCGTTGGCGCCAAAACGGTTGTCCCAGATGGGTTTGCTGGTGTCGACCTTGATCGAACCCACTACCACATATTTGGTCTTTCCGTTTTCGTCCATTTGCTGCTCGAGCACGTCAAACTTCGACTTTTCATTCACACCTTCTTTCATGCCGATCTTGGCCGTGATGGGCTCGCCCGTGAAAAGCGGGGTCTTGGTCTTGAACTCATCGTGGTTCTTTTGCAGTTTCACGATGACGGCGTCCAGGGATTTGGTCGAGGCGCGCTGCACGAGTTCTTCCTCGGATTTGCTGGAGAAGACCGATGATTGCACATCTGACCACGAAACATCCGAGC
>SXQR01000281.1 GCA_005792865.1 Flavobacterium sp.
AGCAATCCCGACTTTAAGCAAACCGCCTTCGGGCGGTTTTTTTTGTGCTTTGCTAAATATGGCAACTGGCTTTTAATACGATGATAAGGTGTTAAGCCTCAGTCATAGACCTGCAGTCATATATACTTCTTGATTACCCGCAGCCTGTGGGTATGCCTGTTGCTTTCGGCGTTATAGATTCCCAGATGATCCAGGCGGTCGATGCGCACCTTTCCGCTTGCGTGAATGATGTAGTTGTTTTCCATGATGATGCCCACGTGGATGATGCGCCCTTCTTCATTGTCAAAAAAAGCGAGGTCTCCGGCCTGGCTTTCCTCGATGAAACTCAGCGCCTCGCCTTCCATCGCCTGTTGCGATGCGTCACGCCTGAGCCTGTAGCCGTTGAGTTTGTACACCATTTGCGTAAACCCCGAGCAATCAATGCCAAAAGGCGTCTTTCCGCCCCAGAGATAGGGCGCGTTCAAATACAGAAAGGCGGTGCGGATGATGTGAGGTTTGGGTTTCACACCCACCATCTTCAGGCCCTCAAACCTAAAGTTTTCCCGGTTTATGTCGGGGTAGTCGAGAAAATTCAACGCAGCTCCCAACGGGATCGGCATCAACAGGTCATTCCCCGAAGTCACATATTCCACCAGATCGCCGTTCAGCAGCGCGGGCTCCATCGAAATCGAATCAAATTGTGCCCGCGGGATTTCGGCAAACTGCTTACTGTCCAGCCAGCCCTCGTAGCCGTCAAAGTGCATTCGGATGCGCGCCCATTGCTTCTGGGTTTCCATGACTTCGAAATGCTCGCCAAACAACACCTGCGAAACGATTTCGCTGCGGTCATCGGGTTCGGCCCTGAGCGGCACTATGGCTAAATTGCAGATTCCGTGCATTTTTTATTTTTAGGAGCTTGATCCGGCTGTACGCTCTATCTTTTCAGGGCTGCGCCGCTAAAAAGGATGCCGCTTCCATCCGGGCTAGGGCATTGCGGTTACGCGCGTTCAATAACAATGGCCGAGGCACCTCCGCCGCCATTGCAGATAGCCGCAGCGCCGATTTTGGCATCGTTCTGCCTCAGGACGCTCATCAGCGTGATGATGATCCTCACGCCGGAACAGCCCAGCGGATGGCCCAATGAAACCGCGCCTCCGTTTACGTTGACCTTTGCCGGGTCCAATTTCAATATCTGCATGTTGGCAATCCCCACAACGGAGAACGCCTCATTGAATTCAAAATAATCCACATCCGAAGTCTCCAGGCCCGCTTTCTTGAGCGCCTTTGGAAGCGCCAGGGCAGGGGAGGTGGTGAACCACTTTGGCTCCTGCTCGGCATCGGCATAGGAACGGATGTAGGCCAGCGGCTTCAATCCCAGCGATTTCGCCTTTTCCTCGGTCATCAGCACCACGGCGCCAGCACCATCATTTATGGTCGATGCGTTTGCCGCAGTAACGGTACCGTCCTTGGTGAAGACCGCGCTCAGCGAAGGTATCTTGTCCAGTTTTACATTGCTGTATTCCTCATCGCGCGTGACCATCACGGGTTCCCCGCGACGCTGCGGCACTGCCACCGGAACGACCTCGTCGTCAAATTTTCCGGCTTCCCATGCCCGTGCCGAACGCTGGTAGCTCTCGATCGCGAACTTGTCCTGGTCCTCGCGGGAAATTTTATATTCAGTTGCACAGGCATCTGCACAGACACCCATCGCATTGTTGTCATAAGCATCGGTCAATCCGTCTTTTTGCATGCCGTCCAACATTTGGGCAGGCCCAAACCTGGTCCCGGCACGCATCTGCACGTAATGCGGGATCTGGCTCATGGACTCCATGCCGCCGGCCACGACGATCTCGGCATCACCGGCCATGATGGCCTGTGCACCCTGCATGACCGCCTTCATTCCGGAGGCACATACTTTATTTACCGTGGTGGCAACGACCTTGTCCGGAAGTCCGGCCAGTCGCGAGGCCTGCCTCGCCGGTGCCTGGCCCACACCTGCCTGGACCACGTTGCCCATCAGGACTTCGTCCACGAGATTGTAGTCCAGATTTATCTTGTCCAGCGCACCCTTGATGGCGACGGCGCCCAGTTGCGGTGCGGTCATGGAGGAAAGGGCGCCCATAAAACTTCCTATTGGTGTTCGGGCTGCTGATACTATTACGACTTTTTTCATGATTTGAGATTTGGGTGCGAATTTACCAAATTGAATCGATTTCGCCGAACTTATAAGGGGATTCCTTTATGCCGGGAAAGCCGTGGCCCCGGTTGAAGCGGCTATCCTTTTGTTGCGGGAATATCCTGCAACAGGCAAATAATGGATAACAAAAGATAATAGCGGAAGACGGGCAGAGCCACCCCCTAATTAAAGTCTATAAAATGAATGTAATGAAGAAGATGGAAATAAAAAGGCCTTGCGGTCCGCCGCTCATGACCCTCTACAGAACCGGCTTGCTTTCATTCAAGGCCATGCGCTGAAACTCCCTTTTCAAGACAATGTTTTCGACGGCTGCCGCAGTGAACGGCTGTTCAT
>SXQR01000282.1 GCA_005792865.1 Flavobacterium sp.
AGACCTCAAAGGTTTTCAAAACCTTTGAGGTCTAAAATTAACTCGGCCCTTTCAGGCGTTGTTTGGGGATAGTCCGCCTTTTTTGTTAAAAGTTCGGAGGCCCGTGACGCGGCATATGTTTGCGCTTCTAAAAAGAGCCACGAGACGATCGGTTTACCCGTGGCAAACTACGTATCTTTGCCCCCAAATCAGCACCTGCAACAATCCATGCCATGAGAATAAAATTACCCTTACTCGTATTGCTCACCACCTTTTCCACCGTTGCCCAGCTTCAGGTCTTTACGGTGAATGTCAATACCAACGACCTGGTCTACGATTCGGTCACCAATAAGATCTACGCAAGCCTGCCCAGTTCAAACGGCACCAACGGAAACAGCATCGGGATCATCAGCCCAATTACTTACACGCTTGAAAATACGGCGTTCATCGGCAGTGAACCCACCGTGCTTGCCATATCCGATAACGGACAGTACATCTATTCGGGCTTTGCCGGATCTTCCACCGTGCGCAGG
This sequence comes from Flavobacterium sp., assembly GCA_005792865.1. Taxonomy (GTDB): domain Bacteria; phylum Bacteroidota; class Bacteroidia; order Flavobacteriales; family Flavobacteriaceae; genus Flavobacterium. The sequence goes on from SXQR01000282.1 coordinate 513, forward strand.
TTCGATGTGGCAACACAGACCGCGGGAATCCAGTTCGGGCTGGGATCGGATAACACAACGGGGCCTAATTATGCAGAGGATATCGAGGTGATGCCCGGTTTTCCACAGACCATCGCGGTTGCAAGGAAGAACAATGGCTTTTCGCCAAGGCACGAGGGCGTTGCTATTTACGACGATAATGTCCAGCGGCCTACGACCACGCCAGACCATACGGGCAGCAACCGCATCGAATTCACGGGCCCGAATTCGCTCGTGGGATATAACAACGAGACGACTGAATTCGGGATCCGCAAACTGTCGGTTACGGCAAGCGGTGTCACCAATACCAGTGTCACGCAAAACGTGATGCAGAATTTCTACCTTGATTTTTCCTATCACAATAACCGCATGTACTCTTTTGATGGCAAGGTGGTCGACGTGAGCGGGGTGCCATATCTGGCCGGACAATTCACCGGTGCAACCGGGCCATCGGTATACGACACTTATTACAACCAAGTAGCTTTTGCGAGTTATTCCGGAAGCGTGATCACCTTCAAACGTTACAATCCCGAAACATTCCTGCTGGCCAACAGCCTCGCCATCACGCAGGCTACCGGACCCGTAAAATCGATCATCACCTGTGGGAACGGTTGCTACGCACTGAACACCGCCAACAAGGTGGTCATCATCAAGGACTCGACCCTTTCAACACCCGGAGCCGATTCCAATGCGATCGCGGTTGCGCCAAATCCCACAACCGGCTGGCTTCAGGTTTCAGGGATCGCCAATATCGCAGCCAGTGAAATCCACGACCTGAACGGCCGTGTCGTGATGAGGTCTGGATCTGGCGAACAGGTCAATGTGGAAGGCCTTGAGAGCGGCCTGTATGTCATTAGGGTTTCGGACGAGGCCGGAAACGTGCTGGTTTCCAAATTCGTGAAAAAGTAAAAAGCGGTCAGCTTTCAGCTGTCAGTTTTGATTGGATCCAAAGCGGTGGTTGTGTGATTTTGGGTTGATAGTTTGCAGTCATCGGTAATCAGTTGTCAGTACGACTGCGATAACCGATAACTTTTGGCTATCAGCTGTCTGCTGTCAGGGATCAGCTTGTGTCAGGTAATCGATAGCGATTTCTTTCAATTTGAATAACTCGCCGCGGTCATGCCTCGTTCGTCGTTCGACGTTCGACATTTACTTCGCTGTTGCTCCGTTCAGTTCGCCCTTAGGGGTCGGGTCGGCGTTTATCAATTTTGCGGTTTTGCCGCGTGGGCCGTATCAAGATGCTCGCGAACTTGCGGGCGGTGGGTGGGGGAAAAAATATTTTAAGAAGCCCTCAGTCTGTCAGCGATCAGCTTTCGGTTGTGGATTCTCCTTTGCTCCCGATCAATGACGATGCCTTCGCTATCGAGCTTTGCGACCTTATGACCTTACGACCTTATGACCTTACGACTCCTCGAGCCGTCATTCGTCATTCGTCATTTGACATTCGTCGTTTTTCTCCCTACATTTAGACTTTCAACCTACGCTATGCTGGAAATCGATCTGGAGAAGGAAAACAAGGCCATTGCCCAGGAATACAAGGAACTGCTGCGCATCAGTTACCAGACGCTGAGCGATGACGACAAAAAACTCATCCGCAAGGCCTTTGACTTTGCCGTGGATGCGCACAAGGACATGCGCCGTAAATCGGGCGAGGCTTATATTTTCCATCCGATAGCCGTGGCCAAGATTGTCGCCTCCGAAATCGGTTTGGGCGCCACCTCCATAGCGGCTGCTCTGATGCACGATGTGGTGGAGGATACCGACGTGACCATCGAGCAGATCGAGAAGCTCTTCAATCCAAAGGTTGCCCAGATTGTCGAAGGGCTGACCAAGATCGCGCAGGTCAAGAAGGACATGAACATCTCGATGCAGGCCGAGAATTTTCGCAAGATGCTGCTCACCCTCAACGACGATGTCCGCGTGATCCTTATCAAGATCGCCGACCGGCTCCACAACATGCAGACGATGGATTCGATGCCCGAGCACAAGCAGGTCAAGATCGCATCTGAAACCCTTTATATTTACGCACCGCTCGCGCATCGGCTTGGCCTCTACAACATCAAGACGGAGCTGGAGGACCTCGGCCTCAAATACACCGAACCCGAAGTTTACCGCGACATCGTTTCCAAGATCAAGGAAACCAAGGAGGAACAGGACGCCTACATCCGCGACATCTCCAACGTGCTCCGGACGGCGCTGGACCAGGAGGGCATCGATTACCACATCAAGGGCCGCCCAAAATCCATCTATTCCATCAGGCGCAAGATGAAGGCGCAAAACGTGAGCTTTGACGAGGTCTATGACAAGTTCGCACTCCGCATCGTTTACAAGAGCAATCCGCATGATGAGAAATTCCTCGCGTGGAAGATCTATTCCATAGTCACCGATCATTACCGCCCAAGCCCCAGCAGGCTGCGCGACTGGATCTCATCGCCAAAATCCACGGGCTATGAGGCGCTGCACATCACCGTAATGGGACCCAAGGGACGATGGGTGGAGATCCAGGTCCGCAGTGAACGCATGGACGAGATCGCCGAGAAAGGTTACGCCGCGCATTACAAATACAAGCAGGGGGCTACCGAGGAAAGCGGGCTCGATGTCTGGCTGAACCTTTTGAAGGAGGCGCTCGAGAGTTCGGAGACCAATGCGGTCGATTTCGTGCAGGACTTCAAGATGAACCTGTACGCCAAGGAAATCTTCGTTTTTACGCCCAAGGGCGAGATCAAGTCATTGCCCAAGGGCGCCACGTCGCTGGATTTCGCATTCAGCATCCACAGTGAAGTGGGCATCCGCACGCGCGGTACCAAGGTGAACGGGAAACTGGTTCCGCTCAATCACGAACTGCGCAGCGGCGACCAGATCGAAGTCATTACCTCGCCCAATCAAAAACCGACGGTCAACTGGCTCGATTACGTGACCACTTCGCGCGCCAAGAACAAGATCCGCAATGTCCTGAACGAGGACATGAAGAAAATTGCCGAGGAAGGACGTGAAATCCTGACCCGGAAGCTTCGGCATCTCAAGATCACCATCAGCGAAAGCGTCATCAACGAACTGGTCAATTTCTTCAGGCTCAAGACCAGCCTGGACCTTTTTTACCGGGTGGGCATTGGCGCCATCGAAAACCAGCAATTGCGCGACTACGCGAACCAGCGTAGCAATACGCTCATCAATTTCTTCAAGAAGACCATCAAGCGTTCGCCGCATACGGCCGACGAGGACATTCACAAACAGCAGCTCTCCTCCAATTACGACATGCTGGTCTTTGGCGCCGAACAGGACCGGCTGGACTACACGCTTTCCACCTGCTGCAACCCGATTCCCGGTGACGATGTGTTTGGTTTCGTAACGATAAATGAGGGCATCAAGGTCCACAAAAAGGACTGCCCCAATGCCATCGCGCTTCAGTCCAATTACGCCTACCGCATCATGACGGCCAAATGGATCGACTCCACCCAACAACAATTCAAGGCCATCCTCAAGATCACCGGAATGGACACCCTGGGCCTCACCAACAAGCTCACCAAGGTCATTTCAAACAACATGCACGTCAATATCCAGAGCATCTCCCTAAGCGGCGAGGCCGGCATCTTCAACGGCCAGGTAGCCGTCATCGTGCAGAACAATACCATCCTCAAGAAACTCATCGACAACATCAAGAAAATCGACGGGGTGGACAAGGTGACGCGGGTGTATAAAAATTAATGAGGAAATTTGACCCGAGCCGAAGGCGAATTGTATGCAGCGAAGCGGAATAAAAATTTGAAAATGACATACGCGTAGAATGATCACGGTGGGAATCATATCAAACCAACACGAGAAAAATCAGATAATTTCTTAATTGACGAGTCCGGAAGAAGAAATCCATATTCGTTAAATTAAGATTTGCAATTTAACTCTGCTATCGCTCCTTTCAGTTCGGCTGCGCCTCGGGTCCCAATTTTCAAATTTCCAAATCTTCAAATTTTCAAATTTCCCAATTAAATTGACTCCCATCATCTCCTCCACCCTACTCCTCAAAAAAATGCCCGGCAAGGGCGGCTGGACCTACATTGAACTGCCTCCGCGCACCGACTTGCCCAAAAAGAGAAACGGCACGGTCAAGACCTTCGGAACCATCGACGGCCATGAACTGAAGGATTTCCACATTTGGTCCATGAAAAAAGGGGTCTTCATTCCCGTAAAGGCCGAAATCCGCAAGATCATCAAAAAGGAAGAGGGCGACGCGGTCGAGCTGATTTTGTACCTCGACGAGCCGGCACCCGTGCGCGAGGGCGATTTCCTGGAATGCCTCGCCACCGAACCAAGCCTCCTGGCAAAATTCAACGCACAATCGCCATCCGAACAGAAATCCATCATCGACTATATCTCCCAGGCCAAATCAGACGAGGAGAAAATCGTGAGGATGGGGAAGATGTTGGGGAAGTTGGAGGCAATGTGAAAATGTCCAAATGTGCAAATGTGCAGATGTGCACGTATACCAATTACCTCACAAGTTATCTCTGTGGTCAATTAGTACATTTTCACATTGATCAATTGGTACATTGAATTGGTACATTGGCACATTGAACAATTGGTACATTGATGACAATCCGTACCTTTGCCGCATGACACAAGTCGACAACACCGCCAACCAGGAGACCGTGCGCAATGTGTTCACGAAGTACCTGGAAAACAACGGGCACCGAAAAACTCCTGAGCGCTACGCCATCCTGCAGGAAATATATGACAGCGTCGAACATTTTGACATAGAGAACCTCTACATCAAGATGAAAAACAAGAATTACCGCGTGAGCCGCGCGACGCTTTACAACACCATCGAACTCTTGCTGGACTGCGGATTGGTGCGCAAACATCAATTCGGGCAAAACCAGGCGCACTACGAGAAGTCATATTTTGACAAGCAGCACGACCACATCATCCTCACCGACACCGGCGAGGTCGTCGAGTTCTGCGACCCGCGCATCCACACCATCAAGAAGACCATCGAGGAAATTTTCGGGATCGAGATCCACAACCATTCGCTGTATTTCTATGGTACACGGAAAATGAATGATGACCCTGGCCCGCAGGGCGAATTAACCGGCGCCAATAATAAAAATTAACCGTTGAAGCGCCGTAAATTGGGCAAACGGCCCGTGATATGGCGCATTTAAAATTTATAATTTATAATTTATAATATCTGGATGGGCGTTACCCTGCGGGTCGGGCTGTCGGCACTCGCTTTTTGGCGTTCCGCGCAAAAGAGCTCAAACAAAGCCTCCATCCCTAACGCGAGCATCAAATAGTATTTAAATGTTAATAATCAATTTTTCAAGTTCCAATCAGCTGACGACTGAGCGCTGAAAGCTGAGAGCTGAGAGCTGACAACCAACAACTAGCAACTAACCCCTAGCAACTAACTACTACAATGGCTGACTTACTGCTCGGGCTCCAATGGGGCGACGAAGGAAAAGGAAAAATCGTCGATGTGCTCACCTCGCGCTACGATATCATCGCGCGCTTCCAGGGCGGGCCAAACGCGGGGCATACCCTCGAATTTGACGGCATCAAGCACGTCTTGCGCACCATCCCGTCGGGGATCTTCCACGAAAATACCATCAACATCATCGGGAACGGCGTCGTGATCGACCCGGTCGTCTTTCAAAAGGAACTCGAAGGGCTGGAAAAATTTAGCATCGACATCCGCAAACGCCTCATCATCTCGCGCAAGGCGCACCTGATACTGCCCACGCACCGCCTGCTCGATGCGGCCTCCGAGACCGCCAAGGGCAAGGCCAAGATCGGTTCCACGCTCAAGGGCATCGGGCCGGCCTATATGGACAAGACCGGGCGCAACGGGCTCCGCGTCGGGGACATCGAACTACCTGATTTCAAGGAGCGCTACCGGACCCTTGCCAGCAAGCACGAGGCGATGATCGAGTTTTACGGTGTCAAGATGCAATACAACCTGGAAGAGCTTGAAAAAGAGTTTTTCGCGTCGGTCGAGGTATTGCGCCAATTGGAGTTCATCGACAGCGAGCAATACCTTTACGAGGCACAGCAGCAGGGTAAATCCATCCTTTGCGAAGGCGCCCAGGGATCGCTTCTGGACGTGGATTTTGGGACCTATCCGTTTGTCACCTCATCCAATACCACGGCCGCCGGTGCCTGTACGGGACTGGGCATCGCACCCAATAAGATCGACCAGGTGTACGGAATATTCAAGGCCTACACCACGCGCGTGGGCAGCGGCCCCTTCCCCACCGAACTTTTTGACCAGGACGGCGAGACCATGGCCCGCGTGGGCAACGAATTCGGATCGGTCACAGGTCGCCAACGCCGTTGCGGCTGGCTGGATCTGGTGGCGCTCAAATACGCCATCCGCATCAACGGCGTCACGCGCCTGATGATGATGAAGGGCGATGTGCTGTCGGGTTTCAGGACACTCAAGGTCTGTACGGGTTACCAATACCGCGGCAAGGAAATCCAGCACCTTCCCTACAACATCGAGCCCGAGAACGTACAGCCCGTGTACCGCGAGTTCAGGGGTTGGCAGGCCGACCTGACCGGGATGAACACGTATGAACAATTGCCGTCGGAACTGCGCGATTACGTTGACTTCATAGAAAGCGAAGTGGGCGTTCCCGTCGAAATCATTTCGGTGGGGCCGGATCGCAAGCAAACCATTATCAAGACTTCATGAAGATTACCAAACTCTTTACCGCATTTTTTGAGAGCGAAAAATCGAGCGGCATCCTGCTGGTGATTGTCACCATTGTTTCGATGATTTTGGCCAACACTTCCGTCGGGCCGGAATACACGGGATTCTGGCATCAGCCCATGGGTTCGCACACCCTGACCGAATGGATCAATGACGGCCTCATGGCGATTTTCTTCCTGCTGATCGGGCTTGAACTCGAACGCGAAATCTACATTGGCGAGCTGTCAGATTTACGCAGTGCATCCCTTCCCATTTTTGGGGCCATCGGCGGGATGATCGTTCCGGCCGCAATCTATCTCTCGCTCAATATGGGAACCAACACGCAGGACGGTGCGGGAATTCCCATGGCCACCGATATTGCATTTGCCGTGGGGATCCTTTCATTATTGGGCAGCCGCGTTCCGGTCGCGCTAAAGGTCTTCCTGACCGCACTGGCCGTGATCGACGACCTCGGCGCCATCATCGTGATCGCGATCTTTTATACGAAGGATCTCGCCATCGGCTACCTATTTGCCGCATTGGGGGTTTGGGCCTTTTTGTTCGTGTTGAACCGCTTAAAAGTGTACAGCCTCATTCCGTACCTCCTGGGCGGGGTTGTCATGTGGTATTTCATGCTCCATTCGGGCGAGCACGCCACCATTACGGGCGTTATCCTTGCTTTCGTGATCCCGTTTGGGGATGGAAGCGAAACCTCTATTTCATACAAACTTCAGGAATTCCTGCACCATCCTGTCGCCTTTTTCATCTTGCCCGTATTTGCATTGGCCAATACCTGCATCCCCATCGAGGATGGTTGGCAGTCCGGATTGCTTGCCACTGCCAGTTTAGGCATCATCCTGGGGCTTGTGGTGGGAAAACCGCTGGGAATCTGGGCGTTTGCGATGTTGGGCTGCAAGGCCAAACTTTGCGGTCTTCCCCAGGGCATCCGGTGGAAAGATATCATGGGCGTTGGATTTTTGGGCGGAATCGGGTTCACGATGTCCATTTTCATCACGCTACTTGCCTTTGACGATGATCTTATCATCAACGAGGCCAAGATGTCGATACTCATCGCATCTGTGATCGCGGGCACGATCGGATTTTTCTGGTTGAGATCAACGCTCCGACGGGCTACTTGATCGCGTATATGAAAGACTCCGAAGGCGCCAGCCGCACCGGAAGCTTTCCAACACCGTCCTTGACCGATAGGATCGAGCGGCTTTTACCATAGATCGCATCGCCCACCGGATATTCCCCATCTTTGAGTTTCCAGGAGGAAATCAGGTCCCTGGGCACGATAAGTTCAAATTCCTGCGACTTGGCGTAGTCAATATTGCTCACCACGATTACACGCTCGTTACCGCGCCATCGCCCAAAAGAATAGACCCTTTCGCCGTAACCGGCAGTTTTTTCGCGGTTGATCTTTTGAAGGTCGTAAAATTCACCGGTGAGCGCCTGGCTGTTCAATGCATAATTAAGCAATCTTTTGTAGAAGTCGCGCAGCTCGCGTTCCCGAACCTCGAGTTTGCCGCCGTCAAAGGCGCCGTTGTTCATCCACCGCTGGTGTGCCGGGACGCCCACGTAATCAAAGATCGAAGTACGCGTCTTTTTGCCAAACCCTGCATCCTGATCGCCCCGCTCGCCCACTTCCTGTCCAAAATAGACCATGGTGGGAGAAGTTGAGATTGCGGTGGAAATCACCATGAGTGGTTTGCCCCGGTGGCCGTCGCCCGCAAATTCATCACTGGCCAGGCGCTGCTCGTCGTGGTTGTCCAAAAAGTGCAACATGTGGCCTTCGATGTCGGCGAGACCTTTCTGGATATCCGATATGCCGTCGGCGGTGGATTTGCCCCTGACCACTTCCTTGAGCTTGTCGTAGAGATCGACCTTGTCATAAAGGTAATCCATCTTGCCAAGCCGCACATAATTGCGGTACTCCTTCGGGTTGTAGATTTCCGCCAGCAGGAACGCATCGGGGTTTTGCATCTTGATCGCCGAATTCAGGTAACTCCAAAACTCCACGGGGACCATTTCGGCCATGTCGTATCTAAACCCATCGACGCCCTTGGCGGTCCAGTACAAGGCAATCGACCTGAACTTTTCCCACGAATCGGGCACATCCTTATCTTGCCAGAATGCGTGATGAGCCTTGTAATCCTTTTGATCGTAGCCTGCCGGAAGCTGTGGAAAATCCTTGGATCCATCCGGCCTGATGCCGTAATTGATCTTGACGGTCTCGTACCAATCATTAATGTCCGGCTGGGCCAGGCGCGAACCGTTGCCGGTCCATTTGGCGGGGTTTTCATTGAACTTCCCGTCGATTAACGGATGCTTCTCACCTCCAAGCGGCCTGTAATCGGGCGATTGCGGAACCATGAACGGCTTTCCCGGAATGTAATAGAAGTTGTTGTCGCGCCTGTATTCGGCCTTGGTATCGTCATCGGCACCAAAATCCCTGATCCCCTTGGGGTTTGTTTTCCCTTCGTAGCGGCGTGCGATATGGTTGGGGACGATATCGATGAGCACCTTGAGCCCGTTCTTGTGCGTCCGGTCAATGAGCGCCTCGAATTCCTGCAGCCTCTGCGCCGGATTGATGGCCAGGTCAGGATTGACGTTATAATAATCCTTGACCGCATAAGGCGATCCTGCGCGGCCCTTGACCACTTCAGGGTCGTCGTTTGAGATCCCGATGGATGTGTAATCGCGTACAAGCGCGTGGTGCGGAACGCCCGTGTACCAAATGTGCGTGACGCCCAGGGACTTGATTTCGCGCAAGGCCTTGTCGGTGAAATCGGCAAACTTGCCCACGCCGTTCTCCTCGATCGTGCCCCAGGGTTTGTTGGTGGTATTCTTGTTGCCGAAAAGCCTCGTAAAGACCTGGTAGACAACTTTCTTGCCGTACAGATTGGTGGTCTTCGCTGCCGGGGCGGGAAGGGATTTCTCGGGTTGCTGCGCCGCCGTTGCCGTAACGGCCATTACCGCGGCTATTATCATCATGGATTTCATGTTGGAAATTTATGGAGAAAACAAATATAGCCAAATGTCCCGTCGGTACTAATTTATTCTTAATGACCACTTGCACTGCCTTGATTTTCCTAAATTTGGCAAAAATTCCAGGTTGAAAAACTTCGTTCTTTTCGCGCTGTTCATGCTGGCTTTTGTCAATGTGCAGGGCCAGTCCGGGCCGCCAAAAAAGATCATTGTCGAATATTCGGATTTCGCCGATCGCAACGAGGCCGAAATGCCCGGTGCTGCGCTCCTGACGGGTAATGTCCGCATCCGCCACGAGGGGGTCGTCATGACCTGCAACAAGGCCTACTTTTTTGGTGACGAAAATTACGTCAAGGCTTTTGGCGATGTGCAGATGGTACAGGGCGACACGCTTTTCATGAACAGCCGCTACGCCGAATATAACGGAAATGTCAAGCAGGCCTTCGCCACGGGGAATGTCCGTATGCGCTCGCCCGACATGACCCTGGTCACCGACACCATCCACTTTGACCGCAACATCCAGCAGGCGTGGTATGACACCTACGGTACCATTACCAATAAGGACAACACGCTGCGGAGCAAGTCCGGCCGGTATTACGCCAACGAAAAAAAATACCGCTTCCTGACGGCCGTCACGATCACCAATCCCAAGTATGTCATCAAGTCCAATCACCTGGACTATTACACCAATTCCGGGCACACCTACCTTTTTGGGCCTTCGACGATTACCAGTGAGGCCAATTACATCTATACCGAGAAGGGCTTTTACGACACCAAGAAAAATTTCTCGCATTTCCTCAAGCGCTCGTACATTCGCTACAAGGACCGGCTTATCGAGGGCGACAGCCTTTATTATGACCGCAACCGGGAGTTTGCCTCGGCCACGAACAACGTGAAGATCACCGATTCCATCAACCGCGGCCTGGTGCGCGGCCACTATGCCGAGGTCTATCGGAACAAGGACTCCATGTATGTGACCAAGAGGGCCGTCGCGGTGAATTTTGTCGAGAACGATTCGGTTTACATCCACGGCCGCAAATTGATGGTCACCGGA
>SXQR01000283.1 GCA_005792865.1 Flavobacterium sp.
AATGGTGCAGTGGGTTTATGATCATCGGGCGGAAGCGGGAAGTGACGAGGCGAGGTTGGTTGAGGTTCTGAGGAAGCCGGTTGATTGGTTTTAGAAAAGCCGTCAGCCGTCGGCTGTCAGCTATCAGTCATGCAAACAATAAATATGTTCGAGAAGAAGGTCAAACAGATGGTCGCAATGTTAATATCGCCATTTTAAATATAAAATATCAATTCAAGTATAATCAAGCTGAAAGCTGAAAGCTGACGGCTAAAAGCTTTAATCATGTTCCCACTCAACCGCCCCCGCCGCCTGCGCACCACCAATTCGATCCGTTCCATCGTGCGTGAAACCGAAATTTCACCTCGGGACTTCATGCTCCCCATGTTTGTCGCCGAAGGCACGGACTTTAAATCACCCATCGCCTCAATGCCCGGCATTTTCCGGCAGTCCCTTGATCACACTGTGTCTCAAGTTAGGGAAGCCTGGAGCCTTGGCATTCGCGCGGTGAACATCTATGTCAAGGTATCCGAAGATCTCAAGGACAACACCGGCAAGGAGGCCTGGAACAAGGACGGGCTCATGCAACAGGCCATCCGCGCGATCAAGGATGCGGTGCCGGAGATGATCGTCATGCCCGATGTCGCGCTCGACCCCTATTCCATCTACGGCCACGACGGCATCATCGCAAATGGCTACGTTCAAAACGATGCGACCAATGAAGCCCTCGTAAAAATGGGCCTTTCCCACGCCGCCGCCGGAGCCGATTTCCTTGCACCGTCCGACATGATGGACGGCCGAGTTCTTATGCTCCGCAACGCGCTTGAAAAGGAAGGGTATCACAATGTTGGGATCATGAGCTATTCGGCCAAGTATGCCTCGGCGTTTTACGGGCCGTTCCGCGAGGCTTTGGACAGCGCACCGGTGGACGCACAGGACATTCCCAAGGACAAGAAGACCTACCAGATGGATATCGGCAACCGCATCGAGGCGGTTCGCGAAGCAATCATGGATGTTGAGGAAGGCGCCGATATCGTCATGGTCAAGCCCGGAATCGCCTACCTGGACATTGTTCGCGAAGTTAAGAACGCGGTCAATGTGCCGGTTGCGGTGTATCACGTCTCGGGCGAGTACGCGATGGTCAAGGCCGCCGCCGAACGCGGTTGGATAGACCACGACCGCACCATGATCGAGCAGCTCACCTGTATCAAGCGCGCGGGCGCCAGTCTCATCACGACCTATTTCGCGATGGAAGCCGCACAATTAATGAATAAGTAATAATTATAATCTGGAGCTGATCCGGCTCTCCGCTCTATCTTTTGCAGACCTCGAAGGTCTTGAAGACCTTCGAGGTCTTAAGCAAAAGGATGCCGCTGCGATCCGGGCTAAAATCACAATGAAACATTTATCCGTCATCATGTTCGCGCTCCTGCTTTGGAGCTGTGCCGAGAAGAAAGAGAGCCCCGCATCGGAACAAAAAGACCCCGTGGCATTGGGCAAGGAACTCTTTCAGGGCGTGGGCAATTGCTTTGCCTGCCACCAACCGGACCAAAAGATCATCGGGCCTTCCATCGCCGAAATCGCCAATAGCTACCGCAACCAAAACGCCGACATGGTGGAATTCCTCAAGGGCAATGGCAAACCTATCGTCGATCCCACGCAGTACGAGGTCATGAAGACCAATTTTGCGATCACGAAGACCATGACCGACGAGGAGCTTGGGGCGCTCGAGGCGTATATGCTGAGTTTTGGAAAATAATGCTTCCAAACTAATTATCGGTCCCAAATGCTCGCAGCTTGATAATTTTGTAAATTGGTCAAAAGCATCCAGATGAGAGCGATTGCAGTATTTATTACGGCCATGATTTTTCAGGGCGCATCGGCACAGGTTGAAAATCCGGCTATCGTACCAAATCTGCACGCGCTGGCCCGGTTATCCGTGCGGGACAGCCTCGCGCCCGGCACACTTCTTCCCGAAAACTTCAACTGGAACCGCGAAGCACGTCGCGCCGAAGCCCTTAAAAGGACCGTTACGCAACAGCGCTATTGGGACTGCCAGGGGCGAGAGCTTCCGCCGGATGCCTATCGCAATGCCCTGGACGAGGCGGTTTACAGGCAATTGAATAAATAGGTTGCGTGATCGTTGGCGCATCCAGCCGTGAAAATGCTATCTTCGGAAAAAAAATTGATTTGAAGTATTTTGCCTGGCTGTTCATCTTGGGAACGCTATCTGCGCAGGGGCAATCCTTTGGCGCAAACAAAAGTTATGCGGCACACTTTGCGTCGATGTCATATTCCCCTGAAAGAATTTATTATGTAGGATCCCATACGCCCAAATTGGGGCTAAATTTGACGGTAAAAAGACCGGAAGTTCCAAACATAGACCCGGCACTTATCAGTGTATTTTATGGCACGCCATACTATATTTACAACGGGAAGATGAACTTGCACTACAGCCACCCCGGAGGATACCAATACCGGATGCCAGCGCCCGAAGCGCGCGAATATGGCCCTCGGTCCCGAGGCACATGGACATCATGGTTAAAGAAAGAAAAAATAGATTGATGTCACGAAAATCGATTGTTGGTTTTTGGATCATCGCGCTACTATTGTCGGGATGTAACCAGCGGACTTTCGATTCAGAGTGGACAAATTGGGCGGCGCCCTCCAGGTTTGTTGCGCGCATCGAAACCACCAAGGGCAATTTTGACGTCGAGGTGCTACGCGATCATTCGCCCAAAGCCGCCGACCGCTTTTATCAGCTGGTGAAGTCCGGTTATTTTGACAATGGTCTTTTTTACCGCGTCGTTCCCGATTTTGTGGCGCAATTCGGCAACACCGATACCGCCGAAATGGAGCAATGGCGCCAAGTGCCGATCCCCGATGAACCCATAAGACTTAAGAACACGCGAGGGACGCTGAGCTTCGCGCGTACCGGCAGGCAGTCGCGTGACCTGGAGGTTTTCATCAACCTTGCCGATAATCACATGCTGGATACCCTCAAACAAGATGGCGTGGTGGGGTTTCCGGCTTTTGGGAAGGTGATTTCGGGAATGGATTTGGTAGACAAACTGTATTCGGGTTATGGCGAGAAAACCATGCAGGACGGCCGGATTTACAGTGATCATGCGGCCTTCCGCAAAAAATTCGACCGTTTGGACATGATCATCAAAGCCTATATCCTGCAATGAGCGAAAGTGCCGTCATATCTTGCCCACTGGGAACCGTTGTCATACAAGGCGATTCGCAAGGGGTTTCAGCCATCATGGTTTCCGACGGCAAATTGGAGCAGGAGGTGATTCCTGATTCGTTAATCCACGCAGTGCAGGAGCTTCGCGAATATTTCGATGGCATTCGCAATCATTTTACTTTCAAGCTGAACCCTCCCGGAACCGAATTCCAAAAGAAGGTCTGGAACGCGCTGCTCGAGATCTCGTATGGCCACACCATAAGCTACCACGAACTCGCGAAAAAATTAGGGGATGTAAAGGCAATCAGGGCGGTTGCGGCCGCCAATGGAAAGAACCCGTTGTGGATCGTGGTTCCCTGTCATCGCGTCATCGGCAGCGACGGATCGCTCACGGGTTACGCCGGCGGATTGTGGCGGAAGAAGTGGCTGCTGGAGCATGAGAATCCGTCGGCGCAGCAAAGTTTGTTTGAAATTTGAGAGTGTCGAAAGGTCTAAGTTATTATGCGGTTTTTCCGCAGGCATCGCTGAATCTGCGGGTATTTATATCCGCTGCCATCCCCTTCACGCCAAGCGCACAATAAGGTAAATTCTTACCTTCGCACAAACCCTGCACATGAAATTCCTCAAACGCTTCCTGCTTTTCCTTGTCGGTCTGTTGCTACTGATCTACGTACTGCTGTTGATTTTTGACGCGACCTATTTGCTCCGTGCGGTGCTGGTCATTTATTTCAACGGCCACAAAACCGCTTTTTTGGATGATTACAAGTATTTTGACAATGTCACGATTGAAAGCGGGGCGGCAGAACCCTGGCCGGTATCCTCCAAGTATAACAAAGAAAGTTTAACGTCCAAGCTGGCCAGTGTCCACCGGGAAACCAACACGGTCGCGTTCCTGATCATCCGTAACGACAGCATCCTGCACGAAAGCTATTACGAGGGCTACGAACAAACTTCCATGTCCAATTCATTCTCGATGGCGAAAAGCATCGTCTCTGCGGCCATGGGCAAAGCGATCATGGAAGGAAAGATCAAGTCGCTCGACCAGCCGGTTTCGGACTTCTATCCTCAGTTCAAAAATGGTATGGCGGCACGCATGACTGTTGGTGATCTGTCATCAATGTCTTCCGGACTCAACTGGGATGAGAATTACTACAGCCCGTTTTCGATCACTACCCGCGCGTATTTCGACGAAAATCTCGACAGCCTGGTCCTCGGCCTCAGAGGCCTTGAGCAACCCGGTCGCGAATTCAAATATCTAAGCGGAAATACCCAGCTTCTGGCAATGGTCGTGCAAAAAGCGACTGGCGTTCCGCTTCACCACTATGTCTCCGAAAAATTCTGGAAGCCCATGGGCGCCGACGAGCCTGCGCTTTGGCAAATTGACCGCGATGGCGGCACCGTAAAGGCGTATTGCTGCATTGCGGGCAACGCGAGGGATTTTGCGAGGTTTGGCAAATTGTTCCTCAATGGCGGACGATGGAACGGGCAACAGTTGTTGGACAGTTCATTCGTCGCCAAATCGGTTCGCCCGCGCTTTGCTGATGCGCCCCAATACGGCTACGGATGGTGGCTGTTTGACCACAACGGCATCAAAGGATATTACATGCGCGGCCACCTTGGCCAGTACACCATTGTCATCCCCGACCGGAAGATGATCATCGTGCGGCTCGGCCGGCAGCACCGCCGTAGTACCGATGGCAACCCGCACAGTGAAGATTTCAGGATCATAATTGAAGAGGCGGTCAAGATGGCCAAGTGATTGGGAGAGGCTATTCCTGCATAAAATCATTCGATTTTAACGTATTCTTAATTGGTGTATATTAGCCTTGCACTTGATTATCAACCAATAAGAACAATCATGGAAAATCAATCGGGCGACATCAGCAAATGCCCTTTTCACAACTCCCAGGCCGCTGCCGGCGGCGGAACAAAGAATCGCGATTGGTGGCCAAATAAGCTTCGGCTGGATGTCCTGCGCCGCAACAATCC
>SXQR01000023.1 GCA_005792865.1 Flavobacterium sp.
CATGACAAAATTTTCGGATGGCTTAAGGTAGTAAATATTCGTCAATTTTATGGGGATGCCGTAAGAAGTCGGCAGTCAGTCGTCGGTCGTCAGTTATCAGTCGTCAGTTATCAGTTATCAGTCGTCAGTCGACAGTCGGACGACCCCGATGATAATTGCACAATCCAGAGACGTGAGATTGTTCAATCTTCATTTTTAAATTTCCCATTGTTACTTTTTTGCACATTTGCACATTTGCACATTTGCACATTTTCAAATTTTCAAATTCTCAAATTCTCAAATTTCCTGATTTCCTAATTTCCTAATTTCCTAATTAACCTACCTTTGCCCCATGGAAAAAGACCACCTCATCTACGGCATACGCGCCGTCATTGAAGCGATACAGTCAGGCAAGGAAATCGACAAGGTTTTCATTCAAAAGGAAGCTTCCGGCGATTTGATGCGCGAGCTAATGAAGACGCTCAGGCAGCACGAGGTCAACCACGCCTATGTACCCGCCGAGAAACTCATGCGCATGACACCGGGCAACCATCAGGGCGTTGTCGCGACCATCGCACCGGTCGCTTTCAGGAACTTTGAGGAATTGGTCAACGAGGTTTTGGAATCCGGAAAGTCGCCGCTGTTCCTGATCCTGGACCAAATATCCGATGCGCGGAATTTCGGGGCCATCATCCGCACCGCCGAGTGCACGGGCGTCTCCGGCATCATCGTGCCCCGGCAGGGTTCGGCGCCGGTCAATGGCGATACGGTCAAAACCTCGGCAGGAGCGGTGTTCAACGTGCCCATTGCGAAGGTCGGGCACATCAAGGACGCGGTCTTTTACCTACAGGGTTCCGGCGTCAAATGCATCGGCGCGACAGAGAAAACAGACAACATGCTTTACGCCCTAGACCTTTCGGGCCCGCTCGCCATCGTCATGGGTTCGGAAGACCGCGGCATCAATCCGTCGGTCATCAAGATCCTAGACGAAAACGGGAAATTGCCCATGATGGGAACCATCGGCTCGCTCAATGTATCGGTTGCGGCCGGCGCGTTCCTCTACGAGGCCCTGCGGCAAAGGATGTGATTTTTTTGGAGCTTATTCCCGCTATCCGTTTCAATCCCTTTCGGGATTTTCACTGCTATCGGGGCTAGGGCCCTCGAGCCTGGTCCGCGTCGGAACAAAATCATAGACAATTTCAGGCTGGACGGGCTCTTGATCGGTCTCTTCGGGCTTCGGCGGGTTCACGAAATTCCCGTTCTCGTCAAACCGCTGCATGAACTTGTCCTGCGCAGGGTCATAGTCCGGGCGTTCCCAATCATACCGGATGACCTTTTTGTATTCCGGCGTCCTGATCCGCACCGCAAGGCCAAATCCTGTCAGGAACCCACAGAGATGCGCCTCCCATGAAATGCCTTGTTCGATATCGGGAAAGACATACCAGATCATGCTACCGTAAAACATCACCACAAAAAGTGAAAGCGCCACCAACCGGTAATACTTGGTCATGATGCCCTTGAAAAAGATGAAGCTGGCCAGTACATAAACAACCCCGCTCGCCCCGATGTGGTAATTCTCCCGCCCTATCAGCCAGGTTCCCAGCCCGGAAAAGAGGATGCCGAGCAGCAGGACCTTCAACGCGCGGTCGTGATAAAAATAGGAAAGCGCGGCCAGCAAGACCAGTAAGGGAAGCGAATTGTTGTAGAGGTGTTCGGCGCTGCCGTGCAAGAACGGGCTAAAGATGATTCCCCGGAGCCCCGTCACGTCGCGCGGCAGGATGCCGTATTCGCCAAAGTTCCCCGGCAGCCGGATCTCGGCCCAGAATGCAATCCACAAAACCAGCACCGAAATAAACGGCAGCAGTACGGTTTGCGCGGTAAATTTGAATTGGTTGTCTTGCATGGTCGGGCCCGGCAAGTCAAAAATTTGCCCAAAAAGCCGGCAACTGCTAAAATGGCAGTCCACGTTCCCGTCCCTGCGGGGGTGTTGCCTCCTGATTTTCTACTTTTTCCTATCTTTAATAAAATTTCAATAACATGCAAACCATCAAGCTGCACCGGATCGTAAAGGCGCCGGTGAACAAAGTGTTCCGTGCATTCATTGACCCCTTGGCCTACGCGGCGTGGATTCCGCCCTATGGCTTTTTGTGTGTCGTCGACAAGATGGACCCGCGCGAGGGCGGGGAATATCACATGGCCTTCGTCAATTTCACGACGGGCAGCAGGCATTCCTTCGGCGGGAAGATCCTGAAGGTCGTCCAGGATGAATTCATCAGCTATTCAGACCAGTTTGACGATCCGTCCATGCCCAATGTCATGACTACATCGGTATCTTTCAGGCAGACCGTTGCCGGCACCGAGCTCAACATTACGCAGGAAAACGTGCCGGAGGCCATCCCAGCCGAAATGTGTTACCTGGGCTGGCAGGAATCGCTTGAGAAGCTGGCAAGGCTCGTTGAACCCGAGATTCCCGATGCGTGATGCAGGGCGTTGCCGCAATTGTTAACGGTTGACGGGAAAACATCGGCAATCCGTATTTTTGCATCATGGAAGCCCCACTCGCCGAGCGCATCCGGCCCCAAAAACTCGAGGATTACATCAGCCAGGCACACCTCGTTGGCCCTGACGGGTCGCTGTCGCGGCAGCTGCAATCCGGATTCATTCCTTCGCTCATCTTTTGGGGGCCGCCCGGCACCGGGAAAACGACGCTCGCGCAGATCATCGCACAGGAATCCCAGCGTCCGTTCTACATCCTGAGTGCGATCAATTCCGGCGTGAAGGACGTGCGCGAGGTCATTGACAAGGCCAAGCAGGCTGGTGGGCTTTTCACCGCGAAAAACCCGATCCTGTTCATTGACGAGATCCACCGCTTCAGCAAGTCACAGCAGGATTCGCTCCTTGCGGCCGTTGAAAAAGGCTGGGTCACGCTCATCGGCGCCACGACCGAAAACCCGAGCTTCGAGGTCATTCCCGCCTTGCTGTCAAGATGCCAGGTCTATATCCTCAACCCATTTTCCCGCGAAGACCTCGAGGCCTTGCTTCAGCGTGCGATCCGGGAAGATTCGGTATTGAAACAAAAGGAGATCGCCCTTGAGGAAACCGAAGCCCTGCTCAGGCTCTCGGGCGGCGATGGCCGCAAGTTGCTGAACATCTTTGAACTTGTGGTCAATGCATCCGGTCCCGGGAAGATTACAATCACCAATGAGGGCGTGCTCAAACTCGCCCAGCAAAACACGGTGCTCTACGACAAGACGGGTGAGCAGCATTACGACATCATTTCGGCATTCATCAAGTCCATGCGCGGCAGCGATCCCAATGGCGCGGTATATTGGCTGGCCCGGATGATCGAAGGTGGCGAGGACCTGAAATTCATCGCCCGGCGCATGTTGATCCTGGCCAGCGAAGACATCGGCAACGCGAATCCCACCGCACTCGTGATCGCCAACAATGCGTTCCAGGCCGTTTCCACCATTGGCTATCCGGAAAGCCGCATCATCCTGAGCCAATGCGCGGTTTACCTGGCTACATCTCCAAAGAGCAACGCCACCTATGAGGCCATCGGCAAGGCACAATCACTGGTCAAGCAGACCGGCGACCTTCCCGTACCGATACACCTTAGGAACGCGCCCACCAAACTCATGAAGGACCTGGGTTACGGCGACGAGTACAAGTACGCCCACAGCTATGACAACAATTTCGCCGAACAGGAATTCCTGCCCGACGCGATCTCCGGTACCAGGATTTATGAGCCGGGAAACAACGCCCGCGAGAACGGGACGCGCGAGTTCCTGCGCAACCGCTGGAGGGACAAATACGGTTATTGAAGCGTTACCGGCATCTTTACCGACATGAAATTGCCTTTTTCGTAGAACTCCCATCTCCATTCGCTCCCCACCTTTACAAATACGCCCGGTATAGAGCCGGCCTGGGCAATGAACATTTCGGGTTTGGAGGTCCGCAGCAGGGTCATGACGTGTTTGCCGGCGGCGTCAGTCAGTTCATACCCACTGGCGGTTGCCTTTGCCACGATGGCCATCCGTTCGGACGCAATGACAGGTTCGGACGAAACTTTAGGGGCATTGGCGACTTCCGTTTTTAGCGATGATGCCAGCGGCACCGAGGGTGTACCGGCTTCCAACTTTTTCCCCGAATATTTGTAGGTCCGTTCAAAGGAGGCAAAAGCGCCCCGCAGCGCCTGCAGGTAAGCCCGTTCATAATCCTTCTCGCGCGATGTTCCCTCATCCGAAGTAAAAAGCACGCGGTTTGAGCAATCGCTGAGTACCACACGAACCTTGGTCATGAACAGGTTGCTGTTGTCAATGACCGAACCGTAGACCTTGTTGCAGGGCAGCGCCGCGATTTCGGCGGGAATGATATCGGTGTCCAGGTAGGCCGAGAATCCAAATTTTTCCATGAACATCCTGAAATGGGTATTGACCTTGTGCTGGTCGGGCTGTTTCTGGAATTCCATCCGCGCGGGAATCACCGCGATGTTGTAATCGTTGATTGAATTCTGCGCCTTTGCGGCGAATGTTGCCAGCAGCAACAACAGGAAAGTTTTCATTACAGGATATTTTTAAGTTCCGACAGGGCCGAGATGCGCGTAATCCCATCGGGACAAGGTTCAGCCGAAAATAATATCGCGTCCAGGCCGCAATTCAATGCGCCGCGGACATCGGCATCGATGCAGTCACCAATCATGACGCTTCGGCCCGGATCGGCGCGCGCAACGCGCAGGGCATGTTCAAATATAAGCGGATTTGGCTTCTTTACACCACAGTCCTCCGAATTGGTGACCGTCAAAAAAAAACGGCGCAACCCGGAATTGTCAATTTTACGATCCTGGATGGACTGGAATCCGTTGGTAATGATGTGCAGGCGGTATCTTGACCCGAGATATTCAAGAATTTCTATCGCATCGTCAAAGAGATGGTTGAAGGTGGTGAGGCTCTCGATGTAGTCGGCCGAGATGGCGTGGATCGTATCATCGTCCACCTGATAATTTAAAAGGTCGAAGGAATCCCGCAACCTCATGTACCGGAGCTGTTCCTGGGAAATCAGGTCATGTCGGTACTTTTCCCAGTACAATTTGTTGAGCGGAATGTAGTGATGCAGGAATCCGTCCAGTGCGACCGGCATGTTGCGGGACTTGAAAATATGTCCGAACGCCAGCGCCGAATTGCGGTCAAAGTCCCATAGCGTATGGTCGAGGTCGAAGAAAATATCGCAGTATCCCATCAGTCACCCTTGACAACCACAACGTCATCCATGTTGTATATCCAGTCATCCACATTGTTCTCATTGACGCGGAAGGTTCCCTCCACGGTCACGTACTGGTCGGTCTTATAGCGTTTCGGGTTCCTGAACTTCAGGCCCATGATGGTTTCGGGACCGGCTTTTCCGCAAAAGAAACACGCGGCGAAAACGTTCTTGCTCAGGGCGTAGTTCGTGTTGTCGATGGGTACGATGTATCCCGTCATCACGACCTTTTTCTTGTGGAGCGACTTGAGTTTTGAGTTGACCACCGGATAATTGACCTCGCCGTATTCCTTATGCGGTTTCTTGACAAATTTGATCACCCCGAGCAATTTCCAGTTGAGCGTGTCTTTTGCCACAATGGTTGATTTGTCCGTGACGGCATGATCGCCCGTGGCGGCAGTAAGAAAGAAGGCGGCCAGCAGGACGGCGCCGAAATGTAATTTACGCATTTGCAAGTGTTTTTGAAATATTGAGCCTGTAGGCCATCAGGGCCGGAATCAGTGCCGATAAAATCCCGATGCCCAGCGTTGCAGCAAAAAGCAGGCCTTCCTGGCCCCATACGACCGCAAACGGGTCAAAACTTATTTTATATTCTGCCTCGGTGGCGCGGGAAATCAGCAACAGGCCGATCCGGCCAAGCGCTGTACCCAGGATAAAGCCGGTGACGCATAACAGCATTGCCTCGACTAGCACAAGGGCCAACATCTGTCCACGGCCCGCACCGCTGATGCGCATCAGGGCAAACTCATACTTGCGTTCGCGCAGGGTGGAAAAAAGCGCGACAAAAATGCTGATGGCCGAGATCAGCATGATGCCGTAGGCCATGTATCGCAAGGCTGTGAGCCCAAATCCGAATAAAGTGAAAAGCCGGTTGACTTCCACCGCGGGGCTGGCCATCTGCATCGAGGTCTGCGAGGAAACCATTCGCGGCCAGGTGACAAGGGCCATCTTGTTGCGGATCTTGAACAGGACGGCGGTGATTTCCCGTGTATCGGTTTCATCCACGTGCCCATGGCTTTCGTCTTCATGTGCGTGTTCGTCGTGTCGATGGGCCTCATCGCCGTGCGCGTCCTCGGTCTCGCCAACGTGCTGGTGGCCGTGCATCTGCCAAACGGTCGGCACATCGCACAGCAATAGGTTGTCGATCACCTTTCCCGATTCTTTCGCGATCCCCACCACCGTGTACGCGCCTTCTTCATGGACTTCGCCGCCATGGTCGCTTCCATGCGAGCCGCGAAAGGTGTCACCCAATTTCAATCCCAGCTTTTGCGCGGCCTGGAATCCCGCCACGACCTCGCCGGGCCTTGAAAACATCTTCCCTGACTTAAGGCCTTCCCCGTATAGTTCGGCATATTTAGGTACGGTGCCGACAATCCGGAATCCGCGGTAATTATCACCATAGGCCAGCGGCACGGCCGATTGCGCAAACGGATTCTCCATATACGAAAGCGCTTCAGTATAAGGAATGTTTCCGGTTGGCGCGTCCATCTGGTACACCGACGAGAGAATGAGCTGCAAAGGGCTTCCCTTGGCGCCCATCACCAAATCGATGTTGTCGAGATTCCCGCTGAACTGTTTCTCGAACTGCCGCTCGAGCAGGATCAGCAGCGTGATGATCCCAACCCCTGCCGTCAAAAGCAACAGGCTCAGAACGGTGTTCAACGGCTTGTGCGCCATATTGCGCAAGGCTACTTTTGCAATCATAGGTTCACGCGGTTTGGGAATTCGGCTTTGAGCCTGGAGTCGTGGGTCACGATGATGAGCGCCGTCCCGGACTGTGCCGATGCTTTCCGGAGCAGATCGACCACCTTGATTGCATTGACGTCGTCGAGGCTTGAAGTAGGTTCGTCAGCCAACAGGATTGCCGGGCGGTTCACCAGCGCACGTGCGATCGAGGCGCGTTGTTGTTGACCAATGCTAAGGCGGGACGGCAGTTTATGGGCGTGCTCGCGAATGCCGAGGGCGTCCAAAGATTCACTGGCCCGGCCTTCGTGCCGTTTGCCGCTGGCCAGCCACGATGCCAGGCAGAGATTTTCAAATACCGAAAGCGATTTCACGAAATGCGATTCCTGGAGGACAATGCCGATGTTTTGCGCGCGGAAGCGGTCAAGCCGGCCAGCCGACAAAGTTGATAAATCCCGTCCGGCTATCGCAATGGTCCCGCGCTGCGGCCGGATCAATCCGCCCAGAATGTGAAGCAGGGTGGTCTTTCCCCTACCCGATTCGCCGGTGATCAGCAATTCCTGGCCCTCGCCCAGGTGGAGATCGGGAAAAGTCAATAATTGGTGATCGCCATAGGAATGTTGGAGACTGGATGTCCGAAGGATCTGGCCCATATCGCAAAGCTAACGATTCGGGCTTGTATCCGCAATTGTAATCCTATAAATCAAAACCGCATTGATGTAAGCAAGAGGCTTGACCCAACCATTAACTTTGTCAAAAAACCTACTGCTATGAGTTATATTACCATTCGAGTGAAAAATGAGGGCCGCCTTACCGACTACCTTCTTTTTCACGCAGATTACCTCAACGAGGCCTGGCTTGCGGAAGTAAGGGAAGACGATACCACCCGGATTGTCCGCGAGTTTGCCTGCCATGACCTTATGAATTGCATTGACGAAATTGTCCTGTGCGCCGACCATTTGGGAATTGTGACCGACGTTTTCGGCAATGATTCCGAACCGGCAGTCGTACAGGCGCTAAGGGAAAAATTGCTATGCCCCGAACCCGAGACGGCGGTCCTCAGGATGCCGTTGTCCTTGTCACTCAATCCGGTTCCGTCTTTCTGGAACCGTTTTACACGCGCCCTCCCCGATCTGGGACTGGCCGGTTAAGATTCCATTTGAACGGGCAGCCTTGAAGGCTGCCTTTTTTTTACAGCATGCCCTCATCGGCAAAACTCATGTAGCCACGCTCGGTGATGATGACGTGATCCAATACCTTGATATCGAGATTGTCACCCGCGGCCCGCATTTTCCGGGTGATCTGGCGGTCGGCGTCGCTGGCCTTGAGCGTTCCTGAAGGATGGTTGTGCACCAGTATGACGCCGGTCGCGTTGATCTCGAGCGCACCACGGAAAGCGATCCTGATGTCCACCACCGTACCCGTGATGCCGCCCTTGCTGAGCTGCGCCCGGCTCAGGATCCTGTTGGAATTGTTCAAATATAATATCCAGAATTCCTCATGGGGAAGTTCTCCCAGGATAGGCTGCATGATCTCAAAGACCGAACGGCTGGATGTTATTTTTTCGGGTTGCGGCGTCTGCGAAACCACCCTCCTTTTTCCCAGTTCAAGTGCGGCAGCGATCGCGACAGCCTTAGCCTGCCCGATACCGCGAAATTTCATCAATTGCGGCAGCGACATCTTGCCCAGGACATTCAGGTCATTGCCCGCCGTGGCGAGGATCTTCCTGCACAGCGTGACCGCGCTTTCATTTCGCGAACCCGAGCCGATCAGGATTGCGACCAGTTCGGCATCGGTAAGCGCCGATTTGCCCTTGAGGATCATTTTTTCTCGCGGGCGGTCGTCCTCGGCCCATTGCGTTATGGGGACTGTGGTTTCCATAACGGCGAAGGTAATGTGGGATTTTGGAGGTTTTTTACGGGAAACCCGTTGAATTTAGCGGGCAG
>SXQR01000284.1 GCA_005792865.1 Flavobacterium sp.
CACCGCGACGATATTGCTGATTCCCGGAATCGATTTGCCTTTGATGGGTGCCGGGGCGGTGGCCGCAGGGGCCTCGACGCGCACGTTTACCTTCACGTTGGCTTCGGGCGAGAATTTCTCGTGGATGAGTTTCCGGATGTCGTCTTCGGCCCGCTTGCGAATGTGCATCGCAGGGTTGGCCAGTACCAGATCGATCACCGCATCCTGGCCAAAGGTCACCACGTTTGTCACGGCGCCGCTTTCGACCATATTCTTTCCTTCGCCCGCCACCGAAATGGACTCCAGGGCCTTAAGGATTTCTTTCCTGTCTAATTTCATTTTTTTCGTAAGCCTTATTAAGACTAAATTCAGATTGCAAAGATAAGGCATCGTGCGCAATAATAGCCGTGGCCAAAAAAAAAGCCTGCCGGTTTGGCAAGCTTTTGTGATTTGATTGATTGGTTGAAACTTTTGTCGAAAGCCTAAGGTCTGAACACCAAAGTCAAAAGACTATGGATTATGCACTTTAGTATGAGTGCGGACAGACAACTGATGACTGATGACTGATGACTGACGACTGACATCTACCACCCGCTACTCATACTTGAGATACTTCAAAATATCGATCCTGGTTACCTGCCACGCCTTTGACATGACTACCGCGAGAGTGATCAGCGCCAACCCGATCAGTGCCGCGATGAAAGGCAAGACCGGCAAATCGATCCTGAAAGCAAAATCCTCAAGCCATTTGTTCAACAAGTAGTAGGCCGGGAAGACCGCCACCATAAAGCCTGCCAGGCAGAAGAGCAGGTATTGCTTTGAGAGGTTGCGCATGAGCAGTTGCGTATCGGCACCCAGTGTCTTGCGGATGGCGATCTCCCTGAACCGGCGTTCCATTGAATACGAAGCAAGTGCGAAGAGCCCGAACACGGCAATGGTGATGACGATGAAATTCAGGATGAAGAAGAGCGTTCTCTGCTTTTGATAGGTTCGGTACGTTTTCTCAAATGCCTTGTCCATGAAAATATAGTCAAACGGATACTCCGGCTCGACCTGCGCGGTCCAAAACTGTTCCATGGCCGCAAGCGCGGTCTCGGCTTTTTGCGGATCGAGCTTGACCGTGACCTTGTCAAGGATATTCTTCATCCAGTCCACCGATTTGAAATGCACGAATACGACCGGCGGCGTTTCCATCTCGGCGCCATAAACATTGAAGTCCTTCACGACGCCCACGACGGTGAACGATTCACCTGAAAATCCCGGATCCAGTTTAGTCCCGATGGGTTTTGCGAGCCCAAGCTGCTTCGCGGCGGTCTCATTGATGATACAGGCGCTGATGGTATCCGACGCGAAATTCGGGGAAAAGTTCCGGCCCTCCTTGATTTCCATGCCCATGACCTGCAGGTAATTGTAATCGACGGGGAAATTCTGTGCCTGGACCGAGCGGTCAAGATAATCGAGGTTACTTGAACTGGCGGTTGCCGTCGGCATGGCGTTGTTGCTGGTGACCTCGCGTACGCCGTCTATCTTCAGGAACGCCTCGCGAGCCTTCTCGTATTTCTGCCAGCGAAGGTCGGCCGAATTGTTCATGGACCAGTCCACCGATCCCTGCATGTTCACCACGACCACCTGGTCGCCCTTGTATCCGCGGTCCATCGTGGAAATGTACCGCACCTGTTCATATACCACATAGGCGCCGATGATGAAAAATGCCGCTATCGCAAACTGCAACACAAGCATCGAATTGCGCAGCCAGATGCCGCTCTTGCTTCGGGAAAAATTACCCTTGAGGACTTTGAGGGTCTCAAAATCGGCAACATACCAGGCGGGAAATATGCCCGCGAATAGGATCACCGCCACAAAAATCATGAACAATTGGCCAAAAAACGAGATGCTGCCCAGGGTCATCGATTTCTCAAGGAACTCATTGTAATACGGCAGCGAAAGTTCGACCATCGCAAGCGCAAGCAAAATAGAAAAAATGGTCAGCACCGCGGTCTCGAACACGAACTGCGCCACGATTTGATTCTTGGTCGCGCCGATAATCTTGCGTACCCCGACTTCCTTTGCACGCTTTACCGCCGAAGCCGTTGCCAGGTTGATATAGTTCACCAGTGAAAGCACCAGGATCAGTACCGACAGCCCCGCCATGATGACCAGCAATTGATAATTGCCCCGGCCCTCCGGCATGGATTGCGGGCTCGGCGAGTGCAGCCTCGTCGTGGCCAGGCTCTCCAGTTTGGCCTTGTTCAGGTTGAATTTCTTCATCCAGTTTTCAACCGTCATCCCCGCCTCGCGCGCCTTGGGCTTGATGTTGTATTCCAGGGTCACCGCATCGAGCTTTTTCTCGATTTCGGCAGGGTTTGAGCCCGCTTTCAGTTTGAGCATCAGGCCATAGTTATAGTTCCCCCAGCTTTCGGCATCCACTGAAAGGTCCAGTGGGATCACCACGCGGGGTTCCATCGAGGATGGTCTTGCAATCTCGTAAACGGCGCGAACGGTGTAGTCCAGTTTGTTGACCGTGATGCGCTGACCTATGGGGTCGGCCGCGCCAAAAATGGCTTCTGCAGCTTCGGTTGAAATTGCGGCATCCTGCAGCGTCCGGTACGCATCGGCACTGCCCTTCACGATCTTGAACGGCACGAACCTGAAGAACGCCGAATCGGCAAACATGATCTTTTTGGTAAAATGATTGCGTCCGTTGGCGGTCACGTTATCGGCCACATACCAGTTCCTGAAATACGTGTAGTTCTCTATTTCCGGGACATTTTTCTTGGCCACCGGGCCAAACGGCGCGGGCGAGGTGGGCCAAAAGCTGCCGTCCACATTGTACAGGACCTGGTAGGCATCGTTTTTCAATGGATTCCATTGGTCATAGGAATGCTCGTCGTTCCAGTAGAGCATCGAGAAGATGACACCGGCAATCCCAATGCTCAACCCCAGGATGTTGAGCGCGGAGAACAGTTTGTTCTGGCGGAGGTGGTAAATGAATATTTTGATCCAGTTTGAAGTCATGGTCAGATGATTTTTGCGATGGCCGTTGCCAGCGAGAGGATGAGATTGATCACGTTAATTGATTTGCGGTTCGACAAGCACGTCGATGCGGCGCTTATTGTTTTTTTCAGAAAAGATGACACCGTCCTTCATCATGATGGTTTTTTGCGAGAACGAGGCATCATAATCCGAATGCGTCACCATCAGAATCGTCGAACCCTTCGCGTGAAGGTCGGTCAGGAGCTCCATCACCTCGTTGCCGTTGCGGCTGTCGAGGTTGCCGGTAGGTTCATCGGCAAGGATGATCTTGGGATCATTCACCAGCGCCCGGCCCACCGCAACGCGTTGTTGCTGCCCGCCGGAGAGCTGTTGCGGAAAATGCCTGAGCCTGTGCGCGATGCCCAGTTTTTCGGCGATAGCCTCGACTTTTGCCTTGCGCTGCCCTTGCTTTACGTTGTTGTAAACCAGCGGAAGCTCGATGTTGTCGTAAACCGACAATTCGTCAATGAGGTTAAAATTCTGGAAGATAAAGCCGATGTTCTCCTTGCGGACGGACGCGCGCCCCTTTTCCTTCAGCCCCGCCATTTCATTGCCCAGGAGCCTGTAACTTCCGCCCGATGGCGAGTCCAGCAACCCGATGATGTTGAGCAATGTCGATTTCCCGCAGCCCGAAGGCCCCATGATCGACAGGAAATCACCGGCATTGATTTGAAGGCTGATGCCGTTGAGTGCGGCGGTTTCCACTTCCTCGGTCCGGAAGATTTTCGTGAGGTTTTCGATTGATATCATTTGTAAACGATTATAAACGGTTAATGTTTAAAGTGCTTTCCATTTGCAGTCATAACTGCCTTTTGCGCCCTTGCCAATGAATTTGATGCGATATTCCTCGTAAGGCTCCAGCAATACGGTCATGTTGCCTGATCCCGATGACAGGAAGCCGCGCGACCAAAGCACTTCGTCCTGCTCATTGACCACGATCATTTCTAGTTTTCCGCCCCTGAGGTCAACGTCGTATTCTAAAAGTGCCTCTAACTGCATCTTGTAGGAAATCAGCTTGACATAGGTCACGCCGTCATAATGCCTGAACCTTGCCGATGTCGAGCGGTTCGTGGTCGTGTTCCCCCACTTGCTGTCGGTGGGTGCGGTTTCAAAATAGGTTCCCGACGCCACCAGGTCGGCAGTAGCCAGCGCCACATCCTGTGCAGGTGCAAAAACGCTTGCGGTCAGGGCTAAGATCAAGATTAACTTTTTCATTTTGTGATTGATTTAATGATTATTTATTGATGTGAAGAATTTCTATTTCGGTGTATTGGCTGTATGACGATGTCACGACCCGTTCTCCCGGCTTCAGCCCTTCCAGGACCTCATGGTAGAAGGGATTTTCTCGGCCGGTCCTGATGGTGCGCCGCTCGGCGGTACTGCCGCTGACGACAAACACCCACTTGCCGGCAGTCTCCTGGTGAAAGGCGCCCTTGGGAAGCACGACCGATTTTTGCTTCGCCGACAGGATCAGCTTCACGCCCAGGCTCAGCCCCTGCTGTAGCTCTTTTCCCTGCCCGGCCTCAAACTGCAGCTCTGCCTGGAAGCGGCCGTTCTTGACTTCGGGAAGGATTTTGGTCACGCTCACCGGCAAAACCCTTCCCTTGAACTCCACCTCGCCTTTTTGCCCCTCGGCGAGGCGTTCGAGATAAAATTCGTCAACCTGTGCGACCAGCTTGTAGCCGTCCATATTGTCGATCTTGCCCATGCTTTGGCCGGGCTGGAAATTTTGCCCGAGGATCGCGTCAAAAGAAGTCAGCCTCCCCGAATCCGGCGCCGTCACCAAAAATTCTTCTTGTTGTTACGCAGGATCTCAAGGCTCTTCTCCATCGTGGCGATCGATCGGCCAATTTGCGCAACCTGGATGCGGTTGGTCTGCCTTTCGCGGCGGATGTTTGTCTGGATGTCGTCCATGCGGCGTTGCTGGTACCGAAGGTTTTCCAATGAGGCCTGGTATTCATTGCGGCTGATGATGTCCTTTTTGTACAACCTCTCGTTGATGTCATGTTGGCGGCGCGCATCGTTGAAGTCGTGCTCGATCATCACCAGGTCCTTGGTCAGGTTGATTTCCTGGTTGCGGATGTTGAGTTTGGCCGATGAAAGATTGTTGATCTGTTCAATGATTGCGGTCTCCTGGGTAAGGTAGCCGAGTTCGGTATTGGGATTGTACATCTTGGCGAGCGCCTGCCCCTTTTGGACCATGGCCCCGTTTTCAGCGAAGATTTCCTGCACCGATCCACCCTCGATGATGTTCACGAGCATGGCGTTGAGCGGTTCGGCCTTTGCCTGGAAAATGATGAAGTCCTCAAAGTAATCGCTTTTGACCTCCTTGATGAGCAATTCGCCTGCAGCCACGTTCAGGGCCTTCCTTTTTGTCGCCGAAATGAACGCCAGCGTACCCAGCGCCAAAATAATGGCGGCGCCCGCTCCGGCTATCTGAATTTTTCTACTTTTACGATTGATTACGGTGTCCATCAGGTTTTTATTCTTGTTTGCTGCCACCCTATTGGCAACACCGTGCCACCGTAATTAATTTGTTTTAAAACACTGTTTTTCAATAGTTTATTAATTAATTAATTTTAAGCAGTGTTCATTATCGGACACTTTATTGTCCACAAGCGGACACATCGGTCATGAGAAAGAAACAGGCAGCCGTTTTGGTGGTGGACGATCAGGAAGAAATTTTGTTTTCGGCACGGATGGCGCTGAAAAAAAGCTACGAAACGGTGCTGACGACCAGTTCGCCGCGACTGATTCCCGAGATCATCGGCCACAACAGCATCGACGCGGTCATGCTCGACATGAATTACCGGATCGGCTATGAAGACGGACGCGAGGGCATCCATTGGCTTCGTGAAATAAAGGCGCTCTCCCCGCATACGATGGTGATTTTGATGACCGCCTTCGGGAAAGTCGAGACCGCGGTGCAGGGGCTCAAGCAGGGTGCCATTGATTACATCATGAAGCCGTGGGACAATGAAAAATTGTTGTCCACCGTGGATGCGGCCGTCGACGAAAGCCGCAAACTGCAAAAGAAAAAACTCGAATTTTCGGGCGGGAAGCAATATTTCACGGGATCTGCGCCCAAGATCCGCCACGCTTATGCCGTCGCCGAAAAAGTCGCCCGTACCGATGCCAATGTCCTGATCCTGGGCGAGAACGGAACGGGCAAATTTGTCTTTGCGCACCACATCCACCGCCATTCGCCACGGGCGGAGATGCCTTTCATCCATGTGGACCTGGGCTCGCTGAGCGAAAACCTCTTTGAATCGGAACTGTTCGGTTACGCGCGCGGCGCCTTTACAGATGCCAAGGCCGATACACCGGGCCGGTTCGAGGCCGCGGCGGGAGGCACGATCTTCCTGGACGAGATCGGCAATATTCCCCTGCACCTGCAGTCCAAATTGCTCCACGTCCTGCAGACCCGCACCGTGACGCGGCTTGGGGAGGCCAGGCCGCGGCCCGTGGACTTCCGGATCATTGCGGCGACCAACATAGACATTCGTGAGGAAGTCAGGCAAAAGCGGTTTCGCGAAGACCTGTTTTACCGCATCAACACCATGGAAATCCAGCTTC
>SXQR01000285.1 GCA_005792865.1 Flavobacterium sp.
ACGAGCTCCGCACGCCGCTGAACTCGTTGCAGATTTTGGCCAACGAACTCATCTCCAACCGCGACGGAAACCTCACCGACAAGCAGATCCAGTTCGCCAAGACGATCAACGCCTGCGGGGACGACCTTATCCAGCTCATCAACGACATCCTCGACCTTTCAAAGATCGAGTCGGGGTATATCTCGGTGGATTACAGCCCGATCAGTTTCAGGGAAATCAGCCGTTTTGTCGAATCGACCTTCAACCCGATATCCGAAGCCAAGCACCTGCAGTTCACCATTGACATGGATGAAAACCTTCCGGAGCAGATCGAGACCGACTCGCAGCGACTCAACCAGATCCTCAAGAACCTGCTTTCCAACTCGTTCAAATTCACCGAGAAGGGCGAGGTCGGGCTCAAGATTTACAAGGCGCACAACAACTGGAAAACCCGTAATGCCAGCCTCGACAATGCCGAAACGGTCATCGCATTCGAGATCAGCGACACCGGAATCGGGATTTCCAAGGAGAAACAGAATATCATTTTCGAGGCATTCCAGCAGGCCGAGGGCTCCACTTCGCGCAAATACGGCGGAACGGGGCTTGGGCTCTCCATCAGCCGCGGGCTTTCGGACCTATTGGGCGGATCGATCGAACTCGAATCCGAAGTCAATATGGGCAGCCGATTCACGCTGTTCCTGCCGCTCAAGTTCGTGCCACAGGATGCCGACGCGATCGAAGTGCAGGAGGTAACCGAAGCCGCTTCGGGCACTCCGGTGCCACGCAAGACAGTATTGAAGTCTTCACCGGCGTCGACCTTCAACAATTCGGATATCGACCTCTTTTTCGTGGACGAGGTGGGCGACGACCGTACCGACATCAAACCAGACGACAAGATCGTGCTCATCGCCGAGGATAACCTGACCTTCGCCAAGATCATGCTCGACAAGGCGCACGAACACGGCATCAAGGCCATTGTCACAACCAAGGGCAATGACGTAGTGGACTTCATCAACCAGTTCAATCCGCACGCGATCACGATGGACATCAATATGCCAGATACCAGCGGCTGGAAGATCCTGGACCGCCTCAAGACCGATTTTACCTTCAGGCACATTCCGGTGTACATCATTTCGGGCGAGGACGACCGCAACAACGGGCTCAAACGCGGCGCCCGCAACTTCCTGGTGAAACCCATCAAGAACGAATCGCTTGAATACCTGTTCAACGACATCCACAACTTCAGCAAGAAGAAAGTCAAGTCCATCTTGGTGGTGGATGACAACGAGACCGAACTCAATTTGGTGGCCGATGCGCTGCGCGGTGACGACGTGAAAGTCCATACCGCGACAACCGCCAAGGCTGCCGTCAAACTGATTTCAAAACAATCATTTGACTGCATCGTGCTGGATCTCGTGTTGCCCGATGCCGACGGACTCGATATCATCACCGATCTTGAGAACAACATCACCGGCCAAGATACGGCGCTCATCATTCATTCGGCGCGGGACGTGAACCGCAAGCAGCGCGCAAGGCTCAACCGCTTCCCCAACCGGGTGATCACCAAGAGTTCGGGTTCCATTGACCAACTCGTGGACCAGGCAGCGCTGTTTTTGCACCGCGTGCACAAGGACCTGCCTCCGGCAATGCGCGACCGTATCGAGGACTTCTACATGAGGGAAGACGTGCTTTCCGGCAAGAATGTTTTGCTGGTGGATGACGATGTCCGGAACCTCTTTGCGCTGACCACGGCGCTGGAACGCTTCGGGCTCAATGTCATCAGTGCCGAAAGCGGCCAGGAAGCCATCGGCCTGCTCGATAAACACAAGAATTTCGACATCGTCCTCATGGACATCATGATGCCTGAAATGGACGGTTATGAAACGATGAAGCACATCCGCAAAAACCCCAAACACAAAGACCTGACGATCATTGCCGTGACGGCGAAAGCCATGAAGGGCGACCGCCAGCGCTGCATTGAATCGGGCGCGTCAGATTACATAACCAAGCCTGTAAATGTGGACCAGCTCTCATCGCTGATGCGTGTCTGGCTCAAAAATTAAATCCCTATGGACGATGCGCACCGCGTAAAAATTTTATTGGTTGACGACAAGCAGGAGAACCTGCTTTCCCTGCAAGTCGTCCTGGCCGGCCAGGGATACGAGTTCGTCGAGGCGCGATCCGGTAAGGATGCACTCCGCATCCTGCTTCGGGACCAGGATTTTGCCATTATATTGATGGATGTCCAGATGCCGCTGATGGATGGTTTCGAGACCGCCGAGATGATCCGCCAAAGCGATAAGCTCAAGCATGTTCCCATCATATTCCTGACGGCCAACATGGACCGTTCGGAATACATTTTCAAGGGTTACCAGGCCGGTGCCGTGGATTACATGATCAAGCCGCTGTCGCCGGAAATCCTCAAGGCCAAGGTGCTGGTTTTTGCCGATCTTTACAAGAAAAACCACGAACTGCAGGTCAAGGAGGACCAGATGCGCGAACTCAACGAGGCGCTGATGGACGCCAATCGCGAACTGGCCAAACGCAACCAGGAAATCGAGAATCACGCGCAGGAACTTGCACTGGCCAACAAGGAACTAGAGGCTTTTACCTATGTCTCAAGCCACGATTTGCAGGAACCGCTCAGAAAGATCCAGACCTTCATCAGCCTGATCATGCTGGGGGAAAGCGACAAATTATCGGAGAAAGGCAAACACCAATTTGAACGCGTGCAACTGGCCGCCGAGAGGATGCGCCAACTCATTGAAAGCCTTCTCGCATTTTCTCGCACCAATGCCACCGAACGCAAGTTTGAAAGCACAAACCTGCGTGAGATCCTTGACGATGTGGTCACCGAGCTGCAGGAAAAGATTGAGGCAAAGAATGCCCTGGTGGACGTTTCGGATGTCTGCCATGCGCGCATCATCCCTTTCCAGTTTGCACAGCTCATGCAAAACCTGATGAGCAATGCGCTCAAGTTCACCCATCCGGTCAACCAGCCGCACATTTTGGTCAAGGCCAGGACGGTCAAGGGAAGCGACCTCTTCCACGACAGGCTATCGCCCGACCGCGACTACTGTCACATCACGGTGCGCGACAACGGAATTGGGTTCGATGCGGCTTTCAGTGAGCGGATTTTTGAGGTTTTCCAAAAACTGCATAGCCGCGATGTCTATGAAGGAACGGGCATCGGGCTCGCGATCGTCAAGAAAATCGTGGACAACCACAACGGTTTCATCACGGCGAGCAGCGAGGTCATGAACGGGGCCAGGTTTGACATCTTCATCCCCAACTGAGCCATAAACAAAAAAGACCACCTTTACAGATGGTCTTTATGTAGCCTCGCCGGGAATCGAACCTGGATCAAATGTTTAGGAAACATCTATTCTATCCGTTGAACTACGAGGCCGCAAATGATGCCGCGAAATTAGCGTTTTTCTATCGAATAACAAAAAAACCCGGCATGATTGCCGGGTTTCTACTTTTGGTAGGAAAAAGATTAAAAATCCAGATCCACAACACCATTAAGCAAATCTTGTATGTTGGTCGCGGTGGTTGATTCCAATTCTCCGCTAAAAGTCCCTACCACCGAGGTATCGGTATTAACGGTTATGTTCGAGGTCCAGTCGTTGCCAAATGCACTTGGGATCATCGGCGTATAGGTATGGCTAAACACGCGAAGTTCAAAATTGGTAATTTTGTCAAGTCCAGTTTGTCCTACCTCGATGTCGAAGTCAATCGAATAGGAATCGGTCGTACTCTTAACCCCGTGTACGTGCCGTGTATTGCCAATTGTCGTAACGGTAATTTCGTCGAAAGATAACGGAGCCGAACCTAAATTCATTGAAAGTGTGCCGGTCGTTACGCAGTGTGCAGTCGCCAAGGTCGTCAATGACTGCCTGCAGATCGCCGTCCGCATCGCCGCAGACATCGATCTGGGCTTCGAGCGCCGCTTTGTAATCGGCACATAATTCAGCGTAATTCGCCGAAGTCGAGCCGTTAAAGGCAATTGCCGCTTCCAACGTGGCCGATGCCGCATCTTCACAAGTAAGGTTGTTGTTGTCGTCATCATCGTCAGAGCATGCGGTGAAGGCGAGCGCGAATACCACCGCCGCCGAAATCAATTAAGTCTTTTCATAATTAATTTTAAAGTTATGCAAATCCCTGACCTAGGGATTTTTTTAAAGATAAGGGTTTGGGTTTCGACAAATACTAATTAAATGGTAAAGTATGGGAACAGATGCCGATGTACACGCAATCTGGACGTCAGCAACCTTTCCCTTAGGACTGACATCAAAGTATCAAAGTTGAAAGTTTGTAAAGTTCCGTATCGACTCACAGCCGCGCTAGCAGATCGAGGCGTGACAACTGATAGCAATGGTATAAAATGACACCGTTACATATGGCTTTTAAGCTCCCCCTCTTGTGCCGGAACCATACCCTCTGATTAACAGTCAGATGCAATGATGACGAACGACGAATGACGAATGACCGTCGAGGTGGACGGGACAGTAAAAATTGTTCTAGCGCTACAGTTCAACCCAATTTGACTAACACGCGGGAATGAACAATGGCTGACAGTTTAAAACAAAAAAAGCCACCGTTTCCGATGACTTTTAAGCTCCCGCTCTTGTGGTGGAACCATACCCTTTGATTAACAGTCAGATGCAATAATGACGAATGACAAATGACGAATGACGAATGACCGTTGAGGAGGACGGGACAGTAAAAATTGTATTAGCGCTACAGTTCAACCCAAGTTGACTAACACGCGGAAATGAACAATGGTTGACAGCTTAAAACAAAAAAAAGCCATCGTTTCCGATGGCTTTTTAAGCTCCCCCTCTTGGGCTCGAACCAAGGACCCTCTGATTAACAGTCAGATGCTCTAACCAACTGAGCTAAGGAGGAAGGCGTATGCCTTTAAAAGCGGTTGCAAATATAAGGCGAAAATCTTTTTTCCAAAATTTTTGGCGCTAAATTTTCAAATTTATTTACCGACGATCGCCTTGTAAATATCGTTTCCGTTCGCAAACAGCACCAGCGCAATGAGTAAGACGAATCCCGTCATTTGCGCGTACTCCATAAATTTGTCGCTTGGCTTTCGCCGTGTGACCATTTCATACAACAGGAACATCACGTGGCCGCCGTCCAGGGCTGGAATCGGCAGAAGGTTCATCACGCCCAACATGATGGACAAAAGCGCCGTAATGGTCCAGAATGCCTCCCAACTCCAGGTTTGCGGGAAAATATCATAGATCGCCTTGAAGCCGCCCACGCCCTTATAGGCGCCTGTTTCGGGGTTTACGATTGCCTTGAGTTGCTAGCCGTATCCCGTGAGCTGGTTTTTGCCTTTCTCGATTCCAACGGGAAAAGATTCCAGAAAACCGTATTGCTCGCGGTTGACTTTGTACAACCCCAGCTTTTCGATATTGTCATACGGAAGGCCGCCCGCATACCCAATTCCCATCTTGGCGCTGTCGCTCACCTTCAGGGCAATTTGCAATTCTTCTTCGCCGCGCTTTACGGTCACCGGTACGGTCTTGCCTTTCGCATTTTCAACTTCGGCCAGGACCTGGTCAGCATATTGTACGGGCTTGCCGTTGAAACTCGTGATGATGTCCTTGGGTTGGACCTTGTCGGCATTCGGGCTGTCTTCAAGCGTTCCCGAAACCACAAACGGAATCCGCAACTGTACCATGGAGATTTTTTCGCCCGACAGCAACTGGTCGATGAAATTGACCGGCAGGTTGATGGTTTTGCGTTGTCCTTCGCGTTCGATTTCGATCGACTTGCCCAACAGGATCTTTTCGTTCAGTTCGTGGAATTTTTCAACAGGCGAGCCATCCACTGCGAGGATCTTGTCGCCCGTCTGCAATCCTATCTTGCTCACCACCGGATTGGAAACCCAGATCCCGTCCTTGACATCCTTATTCTCGATATAGAGGTCGCCGTAAACAAACGCCATCCCGATGTAAATCACGAATGCCAGGATAAAGTTCACCGTGACGCCGCCCAACATGATGATCAGGCGTTGCCATGCGGGCTTGGAACGAAACTCCCAGGGTTTCGGCGGGAGCGCCATCTGTTCCTTGTCCATGCTTTCGTCTATCATGCCCGCGATCTTCACGTATCCGCCCAGTGGCAGCCAGCCGATCCCGTATTCGGTTTCGCCTATTTTTTTCTTGAGCAGCGAAAACTTGACGTCAAAGAAAAGGTAGAATTTCTCCACCCGCGTCTTGAAGGCTTTTGCGGGGATGAAGTGCCCCAGTTCGTGCAGCACGATCAGTAACGATAAGCTCAGAAGAAACTGCCCAAGCTTGATGATAATTTCCATAACCAGAGATATGCGGGCAAAAATAACGTTTTCCCTTTACTTCAAAACGGGTGAGCCGTGGCCAATGACTAAAAGTTTGTTAATAGTTGCGCGTGATCGTTCCGATTTTTTAGTTCCTGACAAATTTCAGGGTCTTTTCACCCGCATCTGTCTTGACCGTGACCCAATGGATGCCCTGCGGCAAAGTGGAAATGTCGTAATTTCCGTCAGCTCCGTATTTCAGTGTCGCCTGGCCCAGCGCATTGTAGAACGTGGCCGATTCCAGGATGATGCCGTTCGGGACTTGGATGGTGATGGATGCCGAGCTAGGATTCGGGTACAGTACCAGGGCGTCACGAAGGTCAAAAGTTCCCGCAGAAAGGGTCGCCGACGAATTTTTTGAGATGATATCCTTGCCCGGATTGAACAGGACCGACGTTACGGCAAACGGGACATTTTCAATGAATTGCTGGCCGTTCACTGTGTTGTTGAGCACAAGGTCAAGTTGCTGGCCGCCCGCACCCAAAAGCCTGACGGGAACGGGCATCTCAAAGAACGGCACCGAAAAATGCGAGGTTTCCTGGTTGATCGTGATGCGCGCCTGGCCCGGTCCGATATTCTGTGCCGTGATGTCGTAGATGGGGTAACCCTGCTTGTAGATCCAGTCGTTGAAAAATTCGTCCAGATCCTGTCCCGATGCCGCTTCGAGCTGCGATTGCAGGTCCGGTGTCAGGGCGTAGGCATACGAGAGGTTGGGTGCGTTCAGGTAATTTTGCAAACCTTGGAAAAAGGCGTCGTCCCCCAGTTTGTACCGAAGCATGTGCGCGACCATTGCGCCTTTGTTGTAAGTGAGGCGGCTGCTGAAGATCCGGTTGACATTGGTTGCTTCCGATTCGGTAAGGTAAACCGCCCCGCCGGGTTGCGTCGTGATGTTGTCAATCTTGGCGTTCTTCCAATTGACAAATTGCGTCGGGCCGTCGATGTTTTCCACCACAAGCCCTGACATATATTCGGCGAAGCCCTCATTGAGCCAGATATCGCGCCACGAGCCGCACGTCACTTTGTTGCCAAACCATTGGTGGCCCAGTTCGTGTGCGATCAGGCTCCGGCTATAGGCACCCGATCCGCCCGCGGCCATGAAGGACACGGTGGTATGTTCCATTCCCCCGCCATAACTCCATTGCGCGTGCCCGTACTTTTCGTTCCTGAAGGGATATGGTCCAAAAAGCGATTCAAAAAGGTTCATGATGGCAGGCGTTACCGCTACACTCGCCTGGTTCGCCGTGAGGGTTTCCGGAAATGCATAATTGACTATCGGGAAAAAAGGGCTCTCGCTCGTTCCGAGCCCGGCCTGGAGCGTATAGACCGAGTAATTCGTGACCGCGATGGCGATCAGGTAGGCCGGAATCGGGTAACCATGGTGGAAATGCGTTGTTTTTTGCGTGCCGACGACCGTCTGCGACTGTTCGAGCCCATTTGATACCGATGTGTACTGCGACGGCGCCGTGATGTGGACGTCAATTGAATTTATTTTGTCGTTGAGGTCCTGTTTGCACGGCCACCAATCCTTCGCGCCGAAGGGTTCGCTGAGCGTCCAGAGCACCGGCGTGCCATTGTGTTGCGAGGTGATGAAGGCCTGTTCGCCAAAATCGGGCGGGCCGGAATAATTGATTTCCACCGTAGCCGATGCGCCGCTTGGGAGTGCCGACGGGAGCGTGATGACCAGCTCGTTGGCCGATGCCTGTGAAAAGGCAAGGGTGACACCATCCTTTTTCACCGACGAAACCGTAAGGTCATTGGTCAGGTCAAAAGTCACGGTGTTCATTGTGGCGAGCGCGGTAAATGTCGTGGTAACCTTTCCCGTGATGAAATAGACTGCCGGGTCCACCGTAAACTCAAGCTTGTGGTAAGTGATGTCGTAGTTGGCGGTGTTGGGATTGGCTGCGAAAGCCATAAGCGACTCCGCCGATTTCATCTCGCTTTCGGCAACGGATTCAACGTCCTGGGCCCACAAACCGGCGCAGGCTAAAAGCGTGGCCAACAATAAGTTGTTTTTCATTTTTAAAAAATATGAGCAAATATAGGGAAAAGCAGGACCGCTTCGCTGCGAGAGGAAAGACCGCGTCGATGCAAGAAGCAGGAAAAAATACCTGACAGCCACTGGCCTCCTCTTAATCTCAAATGCTGAAAGAAGCAAGACCGCTTTGCTGCAAGAAAAAATAAGCAAGACCCCATAGACCGCTTAGATAAAGTAGAAGAGAGCGGCTCCTAGGATAGTTCCTCCTCTTTCTTCTTTTACTCCGCTCCGTACAGTTCGCCCTTCGGGCTCGAGTCTTCTTTCTTCTTTATCTTTCCTCTTTCTTCATTCCTTTATGTAAATTTGTGCCTCTAAAAATTCGCAGATGTTACAGATAGCCTTTATCAGGGAAAACCGGGACCGCGTCATCAAGGCACTCGCCAAGCGCAATCTCGATGCCCAAACCATGGTGGACCAAGTGCTCGCAACCGACGAACAGCGCCGCATGGTGCAATCCGAACTTGAATCGGTACAGGCGGAGTCCAACAGGCTGTCCAAGGATATCGGCGAAATGATGAAGGCCGGTGAAAAATCAAAGGCCGCGATCCTCAAAGAGAAATCCATCCAGCTCAAGGAGCGGAGCCGCGAACTCAACGAGTCGAGCGAGGCATTGGCCCAGGAACTTGCCCAAAAATTATATGCGATTCCCAACCTGCCGGCGCATATCGTCCCGGAAGGCAAGACCCCGGACGACAACCTGACTGTATTCCAATCGGGAGAGATTCCCGCGCTGCACGACGGAGCACAGCCGCATTGGGAACTCGTCAAGAAATACGACATTATCGACTTTGAACTGGGCGTGAAGATTACGGGGGCGGGATTTCCGGTCTATAAAGGCAAGGGCGCCAAGCTCCAGCGCGCGCTGATCTCCTATTTTTTGGATAAGAACACGGCCGCAGGTTACCGGGAATTCCAGGTTCCCCACCTGGTGAACGAGGCGTCGGGGTATGGGACCGGGCAACTTCCCGACAAGGAAGGCCAGATGTACCACGTGGGCCTTGACGACCTTTACCTGATCCCGACGGCGGAGGTTCCCGTGACCAACCTCTTTCGCGACACGATACTCCAGGAATCTGAACTTCCCGTGATGTGTACGGGCTATACGCCGTGCTTCAGGCGCGAGGCGGGCTCATACGGGGCGCACGTGCGCGGGCTCAACCGCCTGCACCAGTTTGACAAGGTGGAAATTGTCCGCATCGAACATCCCGAAAAGTCATACGAAGCCCTCGACGGCATGGTGGAACACGTGAAATCGATCCTTGATGAACTTAAACTGCCGTACCGCGTACTGCGCCTGTGCGGAGGCGACATGGGCTTCACGTCGGCGCTGACCTATGATTTCGAGGTGTTTTCCACGGCTCAGGACCGGTGGCTGGAAATCAGTTCGGTTTCCAATTTCGAGACTTTCCAGGCGAACCGGTTGAAATTGCGTTTCCGAGACAAGGACGGCAAGAATCAACTCGCGCACACCCTGAACGGAAGCGCCCTGGCTCTGCCGCGCGTCCTGGCCGGAATACTCGAAAATTACCAGACCCCACAGGGCATCAGGATACCGGAAGTGCTTCGTCCTTACTGCGGTTTCGACATGATCGACTAGTTAAATTGAGGCGGTGCACACGGCATCGGCGGCCAAAAGCGTTATATTAGTAAACAATTTTTCCAGATGCGTCTTTTTGCCATTATCATTTCTCTTCTCATGGGCCCAATTGCCCTCGGCCAGAACGAGCAGCTCGCGCAGCATTACTTTGACAAGGGCGAGTTCGAGAAGTCTATCGTTGCCTTTGAAGAACTGCTCAAATCGCAGCCCGGGCACCCGCACTTTTTCCAGAAGTTGTTGGAAAGCAGGCAGCAGTTGCAGCAATACGACAAGGCCCAGAAACTAATCGAGGAGCGGCTGGCGGCGCGAAAGGAAGCCCACCTGCTGGCCGAGCTCGGCTATAATTACCAGTTGCTCAAGAACGCGGCAAAGGCGAAATCCTACTACGACCAGGCGATCGACCGTGTTAGGCAGAATCCGCAGGAAGTTTACCAGACCGCCGCCGTTTTTGAAAAGCGCGTCCTGGTGGAATATGCACTCCAGGCCTACCGCACGGCGCGCGAGGTGGAGCCCAAAATGAACTTCAATTACCAGATGGCGATGCTGTACGGGCAGTCCGGCAATCCCGAGATGATGATCAACACTTTCCTGGACGAGGCCTATACCAATCCCCAGAGCGTGATCATGATCCAGAACCAGCTTTCGCGCTTCATGACCGAGGACGCGGAAGCCACTTTCAACGACATGTTGCGCAAGGCCCTGCTGGTACGTGCACAAAAGAACCAGGACCTGTTTTGGAACGAGTTCCTGAGTTGGTATTTCGTGCAACAGAAAGAATACGGAAAGGCATTCATCCAGGAAAAGGCCATCTACAAGCGAAATCCCGAGACTTTTTCCAACATCGTGAACCTGGCGCAACTTGCGCTCGAGGAGGGCGATCAGGATGCGGCGCGCGATATTTTTGCGTTCGTGCTTGAGAATACCACCGACCTGGAACTGCTTATCGAGGCGCATTACCACCTGGCCGACATGAGGATTGCATCGGCGAAGCCATCGGAATATGCCGAAATCCGGTCTGGCCTGGACAAGCTGCTCACCGAATTCGGCGTCAGCCCGTACACGTTGCGCCTGCAATTGCTGCAATCCAAGCTGGCGACCTTTAGCCTCAACGATCCCGAACGCGGCAAGGCGATCCTGAAGGCGGCACTCGAGATGCCGATCTCGCGGCAACAATCGTCGCAGGTCAAGATGGCTTTGGCCGACGTTTTCCTGTTCGAGGAAAAGTTCAACCAGGCGCTGTTGTACTATTCGCAGATCGAGGAGGACATGAAAAACGACGTCATCGGACACGAAGCAAGCCTCAAGGCCGCGCGCACCAGTTATTTCAAGGCCGATTTTGACTGGGCGCTGCAACAGTTCAGGGCGCTCAAATCTGCCTCGACGCAGCTCATCGCCAACGACGCGCTGGAATATTTCCTGCTGATCAATGACAATTCGGTGGCCGATTCCACGCGGACCGCGCTATCAAAATTCGCGAAGGCCGATTACCTGTTGTACCGAAACAGAACCACCGAGGCGCTGTCGGCATTTGAAAAGATCCTTCAGGAACAC
>SXQR01000286.1 GCA_005792865.1 Flavobacterium sp.
ACGCACTTGATGGCTGGTACGACTCCACCAAGATTTCACCTTGGTTGGCCAGCGGCAGTTTATCCGCACGGTTGGTATTGTCACGCTTGAAAAACGGCATCATCAAGGCCCTTTATTACGGTAGGATTTAGTTCCTTGGTGTACGGTTTACAGTTTACAGTTTAAAGTTGACGGTTTACTTACAAACGACTGACGACTGACCACTGACGACTGATACCTGATGACTTCCTTAAACTTTTTTCGTACATTTAAGTTTGTCAAATCCGGATTATTATGAAGCCAACACTTTTCCTCCTCGCGGCCGCAATATTGTGCGCCTGCGGGAACAAAGCCTCAAACGCGCCACAACAGGATCCCAAACCCACCGCCGACGGCAAGCTTCCGCCCGTTGAGACTCAGGATCGGGTGACCAGATACAAGCCCGCCTTCGAGGGCCAGACCCGGATCGCGGGTGTCAGGACCAAAACACCGTATGCCGTAAAGGCAATTTCCACCAATCTCGCCAAGCCCTGGGCGGTAGCTGCGCTTCCGGATGGCCGTCTATTGGTTACCGAAAAGCAAGGCAGGATGCGGATTGTAACCACCGCCGGCGATCTTGGCGCGCCGCTCGAGGGCGTGCCGGCCGTGGATGATGCAGGTCAGGGAGGAT
Organism: Flavobacterium sp.; assembly: GCA_005792865.1. GTDB lineage: Bacteria > Bacteroidota > Bacteroidia > Flavobacteriales > Flavobacteriaceae > Flavobacterium. Next base: position 650 of record SXQR01000286.1, read on the forward strand.
TGCTCGATGTGGCGCCCGACCCGGATTTTGCGACGAACCGTACGATTTACTGGACGTTTTCGGAGCCGCGGGACAAGGGCAACCACACATCGGTCGCAAAAGGAAAGCTATCGGCCGATGAACGCCGGCTTGAAAACGTAAGCGTGATCTTCAGGGCGCTGCCGGTTTATGACGGCGACAAGCACTACGGTTCGAGGATCGCATTTGACAGTTCGGGCAACCTCTATGTATCAACCGGCGAACGGTCGGACATGGAAACGCGGCCGCAGGCACAATACCTTAACTCGGGGCTCGGCAAGATATTCCGGATTTCGCGCGAAGGAAAGCCTGTCGCGGGAAATCCCTTCATGGACCAAAAGGATGCCATGCCCGAAATCTGGACGTACGGTCACCGGAACGTGCAGGGACTCGCGATACACCCGGCAACGGGCGATCTGTGGAACAGCGAGATGGGTCCAAAGGGCGGCGACGAAATTAACAGGATAGCGGCTGGTAAAAATTACGGTTGGCCCACCATCACCTATGGGGTCGAATACAGCGGGCAGACGATAGGCGAAGGCATTACACAGAAGGCAGGCATGGAACAGCCCGTCTATTATTGGGACCCGGTGCTTTCGCCCAGCGGCATGACCTTTCACTCGGGCAACAACATGCCTGAATGGAAAAATAATTTATTCATCGGTGGTTTAAGCAGCCGGCACCTTGCGCGGATCGTGATCGAGGGTGACAAAGTCACGGGCGAGGAGCGCCTCATGGTCGATGAGGGACAGCGCATCCGCGATGTGGCCGAAGGCCGGGATGGAGCGCTTTATGTCGTTACCGATGAAGGCCGTCTCTACCGGATCGCCGCCAAATGATCACTTGGTCTTTTCGCCCACAAAGTAATCGTTGTTGGATTTGAACAGCACGTTGAAGGTCGTCAGGCTGCCGTAGATACGCGTAATGTATTGCTGCAACTCGACCTTGTCGGCGTCCTCGAGCTTGCTTGCGTTGATCTTTTGTTCCATCACGCGCAACCTGTCGCGCACCATCACGATCTTGTGGAAAAAGGTGTCGATCGGCACTTCCTTGCCTTGCACCCCGGGCTGGCCGGGATCCATCAGGAGTTTTCCGCCCTTCCATTTATCCGCTATGGGTGCCGATGGCGTGATGTCGGTCCAACGCTGCAAAAGGGACTTGAGCGTTTTCTCCACATCGTAAAGGCTGACAGTGTCCACGTCGTTTTCGGCCGCCTCTATCACCTCAAATTCAGCGTCGATTTCAATCGTTTCCAGTCCGGAATCGATAAAGGTGATCCAGTATTGTTGTGATGTTACGTTGGTGACCACGCCTTTGCCAAATTCAGGATGCGAAATCCTCGATCCGATGCCCAATATTTTCATGCCTGCTTTTTTGCGAAAATAAGGCTGCGGCGGCAAAAAACCCAAATCGGCGAAGGCTATTTTTTAACAAAATATATGGTCCGTAATATTTAATTTTAAAAAATCAAAAATTCAATCCACCCACCTTTGAATCAGGACCACGCGCCGGACTTCCGGACCATTTTTAGTGTCATGCCGGGCGCAAGCGCGTTAGTCATGCCAGACAGCCCGAGATTTACCGTTATTGGATCTACCGATGAGTTTGCCGCTTTCGCGGGTGTCCGCAAGGATGATCTGATCGGCAGCAGCCTCTTCACCTATTTCCCCGATAATCCGGCCGCGCCAAACATGTCCGAAGATATCCGCGCATCGCTAGAGGCCTGCATCCGCAACAGGAGAAAGAACGAGTTGAAGACGCAGCGTTATGACATTGAGACTCCGGACGGGACGTTCCTTGAAATGTACTGGACCGTCATCCATACCCCGATCTTTGACGCCTCGGGTCAAATTGATTACATCATTCACACCGCCATTGATGTGACCGACCGCATCGTGCTCGGCCGCCGCGACGAGACCATCCGTTCGCTGGAGCCCGCGCACAACCTATTCATGCAGGCCGCGATCGCGATCCATATCTTCAAGGGCGCGGACCTGGTCATTGAACTGGCAAACGAACCCTCGCTCAAACTGTGGGGCCGCGATCAGTCCATTTTGGGAAAACCGCTCCGCGAGGCCCTGCCCGAACTGGTCGAGCAGAAATACGAGGATATCATCGACCTGGTGCGGCGAACGGGCATTCCCTACCATGCGCACGAAGCGCGTCTATCGGTGCGTCGCGGCGGCCAGATCGAGACCGGCTATTACAATTTTATCCTGCAGCCCTATTACGAAAGCGGTGATACCTATCCCGTCGGCGTCCTTGCCATGTTCAACGAGGTGACCAATATTTACAATGACCGCAAGGCATTGGTGGAGAAGGAGCGCAGCCTGCAACTTGCGGTCGAGATCGGCGAATTGGGCGTATTCAACATCGACCTGCGGAGCAATACCGTAAGTTATTCGCCGCAAATCATGGAGTGGTTTGGCGTGACCAGGCTCAACCTCCCGCTGGAGCAACTGCTCAGGAAAGTCCACGAAGATGATTATGCGATGGCCTCCGAGGCGCTTCTCTCAAAATGGAAACGCGACCGCAAGCACGACATCGTGTTCCGGGTCGTAAATGAAAAGTCGGGCGATGTGCTTTACCTGCGCTCCATCGGGCAGATCCAGGAGGAGGATGGCACCCCGGTCACCCTGTCCGGCATCATCCAGGACATCAGTGCAAGTGTCAGGTCCAAATTCGCGCTCGAACAAAGCGCGCAGCACCTCAAGAGCCTTATTGAAAGCGCCCCGTTCCCCATTGGGGTCTACGTAGGCCGTGAGATGCGCGTAGAGATGGTCAACCAGGCCATCCTCGATGCATGGCACCGCGATCATTCGGCCATTGGGAAAACCTATGCCGAGGTGCTGCCCGAACTCGATGGGCAGGGCCCGTATGAACAGCTTCTGGAAGTGTACGATACCGGAAAGCCGTTCCACGCGCACAACCAGCGCATTGACCTGCACGACGGGGAAAAGCTCAATACCTATTACTTCAATTACAGTTTTACGCCACTTTTTGATTCAAACGGAAAGGTTTACGGCGTCATGAATACGGCCGCCGACGTGACCGACCTGAACGTCGCCAAGAAAGCCCTCGAGGAAAGCGAGCGCAACTTCAGGACGATGATCCTCCAGGCGCCGTTGGCCATGTGCATGCTGCGCGGACGGGACCTGGTTGTCGAGATTGCAAACCAGGCCATGATCGAGATATGGGGCAAACCCAGGGAAGCCGTCATGAACAGGCCTATCTTTGAAGCGCTGCCGGATGCTACGCGGCAAGGCCTTGAAGAATTGATTTCCAAGGCGTTCGAGGGCCATTCGGTCGTGGAGCGGGAGCGCGAGCTCAAACTGGTGCGGTTTGGTAAGGAAGAGACCGTATTTTTGGATTTTGTCTACGAGCCGCACCGCGATGGCAACGGGAATGTCATCGGGATCCTGGCCGTGGCAGTGGATGTCACCGAAAAGGTAAATGCGCGGCGAAAGATTGAAGATATCGTGCGCGAGCGGACGCTTGAACTCGAACTCGCCAACCTCCACCTCCAAAAATCGAATGCCGAACTCGAACAGTTCGCTTATATCGCTTCGCATGACCTTCAGGAGCCGCTTCGCAAGATCAGCATGTTCACGGGCATGCTCGAGACCGCGCTGGGCCATGTGGACGAAAAGGCCAAATACCACATCGACCGGATCGAGAACGCCGCAAACAGGATGACCAACCTTATCAGCGATATCCTCGGATACTCGCAGCTGGCGCGCAAGACCGAGGTATTCAAGAAAGTAAAGCTGGAAAAGGTGCTGGACGAGGCCATCGGGGATTTTGATATCGTGATGGAGGAAAAGAAAGGGCGGATAACCCGTGGCGATTTGCCCGTGATCGACGCCATCCCCAGCCAGATGCTGCAACTTTTCAACAACCTGATCTCCAACTCGCTCAAGTACAGCCGTCCCGGTGTCCCGCCGGAGATCCGTGTGGAAGCCGAACTGCTCGATGCCGATCAGACCGAGTTGCACAGCCTTCCCAGGTCATCGAAGGGCTATGTGAAGATGGTCTTCAGCGACAACGGGATCGGTTTTCCCCAGGCATACGCCGAGCGGATCTTCCAGATTTTCCAGCGCCTTCACGGAAAGCAGCAATTTCAGGGAACGGGTATAGGGCTGGCCATGTGCCGAAAGATTGCAGAAAACCACAATGGGCTGATTTTCGCCAAAGGCGATGAGGAATTGGGTGCCGAGTTCACCGTAATCCTCCCCATTTCACAATCCAATAAGAAATCGTGACAATCTTGTGTTAATAAGGCAATAATGTTCAATATCGACCGCCGCGCGCGCGTTGGGATAAAAAACTATTGCCATGAAAACCAAGATTGTTACCCTTGCCTTTGGCGTGCTTTTGCTCGCCACGTCCTGCGCCTCACACTGCAATGCCGACTCCTGGCGCAAACGGCGTTTTGTCGAAAATGTAAAACCGCAGCCCGTTCCGGCCACGCATCAGGAAGTTCAGGGCTGATCGCGGTCAAGCTCGCGAAGGATCGCATTGACATCCTCTTCGGTGGTATTGAGCCTTTGCTTGCAAAAGGCAATCAGCCGGGCGGCCCTTTTGACTTTTTCGGATAACTGGTCCACCGAGATCTCACCCTTTTCGATTTCGGCAACGATGGCCTGGAGTTCGGCGAAAGCTTCGCTGTAACTGTTGATGTCTTCCATATCAAGATGTTTTTCGGCTTGTGATGCTGCCGGCTGAAAGTTCTGTTGTGATCTCGGCGCCTTCCGGGATTTCATTTGGGTCGCGCACGGCTATTCCCTGGAAACGGGTGATACTGTATCCGCGCCGCAGTACATTGGCGGGGTCCATCGCCCCGATCTGCCCGGCCGCAAACGCAAGGTTTTCCGAAGCCCGCAGTGTCAATCGGCTGGTGTCCCGCTGGACTGAAAGCTTCAAATGCGAAACGCTGTTGCGGTTTTCGGCTATGACAAAAAAAGTCCCGGTCGTGATCGCCGCCTGATAATCGGTTAAGGAATTCCGATCCATTTCAAGCAACGCGGTGGCACTCCGCACCGTTGCCGCTTGTAGATTGCCGATGGCATTTTGGCTGGCCGCAAGCCTGTTCGAGGTGGCAGATCTGAACAGTTTGGCCTCACCCGATAGCCGTTGCTTACGGGATTCTATCATTGCCGATGCCTGCATCCCGATGGTTCGCGAAGCGCGGCCAAGCGGGACGGCCGTTTCATGGAACCGTTGAAGCAGCGTTTCGGCAAGTTTGGTAGGGGTGATGGCAAATGAATGTGATACCATCTCACTTGCCGTCAGGTTGGTCGCATGTCCGATTCCCGACAGTACCGGAATGGGGAAGGAGGCAATGGCCTCGGCAATCCTGTAGTCATTGTAGACCGACAACCCAACATCGCCGCCACCGCCCCGGATGATGGCCACGACATCAAAATGCGCGATGACCTTTCTGATATTGCGCAATTGCCGCGTGATCCCATCCACGGCTTTTTCGCCCTGCAAGATGGACGGGAACAGCATATGGAAGAATCTGTATCCGAAAGGATTGTTGTCGATTACACTTAAAAAATCGGCGTACCCCTTGCTGGTTTCTACCGAAATCACGGCTATGCGCTGCGGCAGCACCGGCATGGACAGGGCCTTGTTGGAATTCTCCAGCCCGCGCAGGCGCAACTTTTCAAGGGTTTCTTTTTTTTCGCGTTCCAGGTCGCCCAGCGTGAAAGCCGGATCGATTTCCAATATGTTGAGTGAGAGGCCGTGCACCGGCTCAAAACCGATCTTGGCCCTGAACAGTATCTTGATGCCGTCCCGCAGCGGCTCGTTGAGCGTGTCGCGGAACAAGGCATCGGCACGCCTGTAATCTTCCTTCCAAAGCGTTGCATTGACCTGCGCAATGACCTTACCGTCCTGCTTTTCCACGAGTTCGGGGTAGCAGTGCCCCGAATGGCTGTAATGGTTGAGCTTGTTCATTTCGGCGCGTACCCAAAAGGAGCTCGTATACCGCGCCGACAATGTCCTGCGCACGCTCTGCATCACCTGCAAAAGGGAAAATACGGGTTGGTCCATGCGCTAAATTACGCAATTTGGTTTTGGGAACTCGTGTGTGAGAAGGTTATCCAACAGCTTTAGCACCTCGGCAGTCCCCGGGACAAAATAGCCTGCGCAACTTTCATGGCTTCCCACACGGATGGTGTAGGCATTGTCAGGCATCGCCCCGAACATAAATTCATCGGTGCGGTCATCGCCAATGGCCAGGATGAAGTCGTGGCTTTTACCTGCCATCAGCCTGGCGGCGGCGCGTCCCTTGGAAATCACGCTGCTCTTGACTTCCAATACCTTGTGCCCGTCGAGCAGGCTGAGGGCATCATCGGCAATGAGCCCGGTGAGCACCGTGCGGAGTTCCCGCGTCCGGACCTCGGCAAGCGCATCTTCGGTCCGGCGGTAATGGAACGCGATTGAAAATTCCTTCTCTTCCATGAAAGCGCCTGGCGTCCTGTCAACGAAATTCTCGATCACCGGCCGTACGTTGTCTTTCCATTTGGTGTCCAGAAATTCGATCTCTTCCCATTCGCCGCGCCGCATCCAGACGCCGTGATCGGTCACCAGTGTCACGGGCGGGCCAAACCATTTGTCCAGGAGCGCCCTTCCGCGTCCGCTGACAATGGCAATCTCATTGGCAGGATCTTCGGCCAACCGTGCGATCAGCCGCAGCAGGTCAGGACCGGGAACGGCCTTATCGGGATTCTGGTCAAAATTGACCAGCGTGCCATCGTAATCCAACATCAGGATCCGGGATTTGGCTCGGGAATAGGATTTCCCGATCGCCTCACCCGCCGCCGGGTCAAGCAGGCGACAGGAAGAAGTCGGGCCAATCTTGTAGGTGCTGCCCAGCATCTGCATGAAATCGGCCGACCACTGCCTGACATCGTAACGGGCAAGCCGTTTTTGGAGCGTCGTGAACCTGGCCTTTTGTTCGGCCACGGGCATTTCCAGGGCCGTGCGCAGGGCTTCGGCAAATTGTTCAATGTTGGTGGGGTTGATCAGGATCGCCTCGTGCATTTCGCTCGCCGCACCTGCCATCTCGCTCAGGATCAGGACGCCATCGGCTTCGGTCCGCGTCGCGACATATTCCTTTGCCACGAGGTTCATGCCATCCCGGAGGGGCGAGATCAAGGCAACGTGAGTGGAGGTATAGAGGTCAATGAGGTCATCAAAAGGCATCGACCGGTAAAAATACCAGACAGGCGTCCAGTCCACCGTTGCAAATTTCCCGTTGATGCGACCCACGAGTTCATCGGTCTCGCGCTTGAGTTTGCGGTATTGCGGTACGTTGGTGCGTGAAGGGACCACCAGCATGACCAAACGCACCTTTTCGCGGAACTGGGGAAAACGGTCAAGGAAGTATTCGAACGCGCGTATGCGTTCGGGGATACCCTTGGTATAATCCATTCGGTCTATTGAAAGGATAAACTTTCGGTCGGGATACTGGTCCAGGTGCTCGTGCAGCCTGCGCCAGATTTCGGAGCGCTCGTGCGGCTCGCGTGCCTTGTGTTGGAGGGCCGAGCCGCGAAACCTTTCATAGTCGATACCCATGGGGAAACAATCGGCCCGGACGCGGCGCCCCGGCAGCGCTATCTCATTAAAGCGTGTCTCGTGTCCGGCAATCCTCCGTACCGAATTGAGAAAGTGCTGCACATAATCATAGGTATGGAACCCGATCAGGTCTGCACCGAGCATGCCATCGAGCAATTCGTTTCGCCACGGAAATGTCCTGAAAATTTCGAAGGCGGGAAACGGGATGTGCAAAAAAAGTCCGATGGTAAGCGTCGGGAACTTTTCGCGCAGCATCGCCGCGACCAGCAGCAGTTGGTAATCGTGTACCCAAACAACGTCATCGGGGCCGCAATGCCGCAGGACTTCGTCGGCAAACTTTCGGTTTACTTCCACATAGCGCTGCCATTGTCCGGGATAATATCGAGTAAATTGGAGGAAGTAGTGAAAAAGGGGCCAGAGCGCATTGTTACTGAATCCAAGGTACACATCTTCTATATCGCGGGTGGTCAGCGGGACAGGGACGCATCGCCTTCGTGCCGATTCCTGGTCCACCAGGGCGGCAAAATCGGGATCGGTCCTGTCGGCAGGGAGCCCCGTCCATCCGATCCAAAGGCTGTTGCCGTTCTCATGTATGGATTTCAGGCCGGTTGCCAGCCCGCCGACGCTGGGGACAAGATCGGGTTTGCCCTCGGCGGACTTCACTTCAAAGGGGAGCCGGTTGGAAACGAGTATAGTTTTTTTCATGATTGGCGTATATTAAATCGGCATTTTGTAAATTTAGGAAAATATGGGCGGACGGCCTGCTAAAGATATCCCCATGAACAACCTCGATTACGGAATGATCGGCAATTGCCGCAGCGGCGCATTGGTTTCGCGGACGGGTTCCATCGATTGGTGTTGCCTTCCGGAGTTTGATTCCTCGTCGGTCTTTGCGAATCTGCTCGACAAAAAAATCGGGGGAAGATTTGCGATCCTTGCAGACGGGTATTCCATTGCACAGGAATATCTGGAGGACACCAGCATCCTGATCACCGCCTTTGACGACGGGGCCAACGCGTTCGAAATACGCGATTTCATGCCCCGCTACCTGCGTGAAGACGGCACAGCGCATGCGCCGCCCGAAATCGTGAGGTATATAAAAGTATTGAAAGGAAGGCCCGTAATCCGCGTTGATTATGACCCGCGCCTGGAATATGCGCTGAATCCCACCGCAACACACGTTAAACAGGACTTCATCGTGAGCCTGACCGACACCGTAAAGTTCGACACGCTTTTCCTGTACAGTTCCTTTGACCTTGCCGATATCGCCGCCGGAAATCCGATCACGGTCTCGGCCGACGGCTTTTTCCTGGTCGGGTACAACGAAAAAATTTTCAGGCCCACCACCGAACGCATCCGCCTTGAATTTGAAAGGACCAAAGTGTATTGGATGAATTGGTCGGACATGACGCCCGTTTACCAAAAATACAACGCACAGATCCGGCGCAGCGCCATTACGCTCAAATTGCTATCCTATGAGAAAACCGGAGCGATCCTGGCTGCGGCGACCACCTCGCTTCCCGAAACACTAGGCGAGGTGCGCAACTGGGACTACCGATTTTGCTGGGTCCGCGACGCCTCCATGGTCATCAAAGTGCTCTCCACGCTCGGTCACAAGCAGATGGCGCAAAGCTACCTGCAGTTCATTGTGGACCTGATTCCCGACAAGGACGAGAAACTTCAGATCATGTACGGGATCAACAAGGAAAAAATACTTACCGAGGAAATTCTCGGACACCTTTCAGGTTATGAGGGTTCGGCGCCGGTGCGCATCGGCAATGCGGCGTATACGCAGAAGCAGAACGACATCTACGGAATCCTCATGGATGTCATCCATCAGCAATTTACCTATTTCAACACGGCGATCGTCAATGGCGAAGACCTTTGGAATATCACCAAGGGCATTGTTTGGGTGGTCTCGCAGCATTGGCAGGAACTGGACAAGGGCATTTGGGAACTCAGGACCGAATCGCGGCATTTTACCTTTTCGAAGGTTTTGTGCTGGACCGCTATCGACCGCGCCGCGAAGGTGGCCATCATATTGGGAAAGACGGCAAAGGCCCAAAAATGGCAGGAACTCGCCGACGCAATCAAGGTGGAGATCCACGATCGCGCCTGGAACGAGCAGGTGGGCGCCTTCACTCAATCCTATGGCTCGACTGACCTGGACGCATCGGTGTTGCTAATGGAAACATACGGATTCATCGGTGCGCGGGAGGATCGTTTCGTCTCTACCGTCCGGGCAATCGGACGTGAACTGTCTAATGACGGGCTTCTCTATCGGTACAAGAACCGCGATGATTTTGGCCTGCCGTCCTCGTCGTTCACGATCTGCACTTTTTGGTATATCAACAGCCTGTATAAGATAGGCAATCGAAAATCGGCCGAAAGCCAATTTGAAAAACTGCTGGGCTACGCAAATCACCTGGGGCTTTTCAGTGAGGATATCGACTTTAGCACCAAGCGGTTATTGGGCAATTTTCCGCAGGCCTACTCGCATCTTGCCCTGGTGGAAACGGCCATCACCCTTTCGAGCCTCGCTCCCGAAGAGGAGGTGCTGGGCGCACTGGAACAGGATATCTGAATCAATCGTGCATTTTTAACGGCGAATACCGATATTTGCACTCGAAAAACACGAAAATGGGCATCAATAAAAATACGATCCTGGGCTGGGCCAGTTTCATCATGTTCATTATGGGTCTTTTGCTCATCGGGCTGGGGGCGTTCCGTTATAACGAAGTTGCCGGTTGGGGCTTTGCCGCGGTCGGCGTGGGTTTTCTGGCAAACGGATGGGTATTCAGCTCGCTGAAGGGCAGGTTGTAGGTGATGAGGTTTTCAAAATCTGCCTAAACCCCTGTCCGGATCGTATGAAATAAGGATTCAAAATTAAACTCAAAATTGTTTTAAGAAATGTCAGACGATAAGAAAGTCATATTCTCGATGTCGCGCGTCTCAAAGACGTACTCGGCAAGCAACAAGCAGGTCCTCAAGGACATTTATCTAAGCTTTTTCTACGGGGCAAAGATCGGGATCCTCGGTCTCAACGGTTCCGGTAAATCCTCGCTTTTGCGGATCATTGCAGGGGTGGACAAGAATTACCAGGGCGATGTGGTCTTCGCTCCGGGCTATACCGTGGGCTATCTGGAACAGGAACCGCAGCTCGACGAGTCCAAGACCGTGATCGAAATTGTCCGGGAAGGCGTCGCCTCCACAATGGCGGTGCTTGACGAGTTCAACAAAATCAACGATCAGTTTGGATTGCCCGAGGTTTACGAGGACGCCGACAAGATGCAGAAGCTGATGGACCGCCAGGCCGAATTGCAGGACAAGATCGATGCGATGGGCGCCTGGGAAATCGACACCAAGCTCGAGATTGCGATGGATGCCCTGCGCACGCCCGATCCGGACACGCCCATCAAGGTGCTGTCGGGTGGTGAGCGCCGCCGTGTCGCGCTTTGTAGGCTTTTGCTCCAGCAACCGGATGTGCTCCTGCTTGACGAACCTACCAACCACCTCGATGCAGAGAGCGTGCGTTGGCTCGAGCAGCATCTTGCGCAGTACGC
>SXQR01000287.1 GCA_005792865.1 Flavobacterium sp.
ATACTGAACAGGAAAGAAAATTTGAAATGCCATCCTGAGCTTGTTGAAGGGCATTTTCAAATTTTCAAATTTTCAAATTTTCAAATTCCCTACTTTTACCAAAAATCTGCAACAATGCCGCACCCCGTACTTTCCCTGCATAATGTCACCGTTTTCCAGGACAATCGCGTAATCCTGACCAATGTCAATCTGGAGGTCAGCCAGGGCGAGTTCATCTACATCATCGGAAAGACCGGATCTGGGAAAAGCAGCCTCATGAAAACGCTTTACGCCGACCTGCCACTTGTCGAGGGCCGTGCCGAGATCGTTGACTTCGACCTCGCAAAACTCAAGGAAAGCCAGATACCGTTCCTGCGAAGGAAGATCGGCATCGTCTTCCAGGATTTCAAGCTGTTGCCCGATCGGAACGTGCGCGAAAACATGCTTTTCGTCCTTCGCGCCACCGGCTGGAAGGAACAATCGCGGATGGACGACAAGATCAATGAGGTGCTGGGATTGGTGGATTTGCGCAATTTTGAGAAAAAGATGCCGCACCAGCTTTCGGGCGGCGAACAACAGCGCGTCGCCATCGCACGTGCACTACTCAATGACCCCGAACTGATCCTCGCCGACGAACCAACCGGAAACCTCGATCCGCAAACCAGCGGCGAGGTCATGGAAACGCTGCGCAAGATCAACGCGAACGGCAAGACCATCATCATGGCCACGCACGATTATGCGCTGATCATGAAATTTCCGTCAAAAACGCTTAAGGTGGAAAGCGCTACCCTGTTTGAAGTGGTGCAACGGACCGTTTAGCAAGACCTTTCCATTCGCGCCACGCCAAAGCGGCCATCATCAGCACGACGGGGAAAGTCACCACGTGGAAACGGTCGCCCTGCGAACTCGATATGCCCGAGAGGAATACGGTCGTCAGGACATAAACGGCCAATACCTTCGTAAACAGGCCCTTGCCGCGCATCAAGAACCAGAATCCCAACAGGACTCCCGCTATCGTGAAGGCGCGATTTTGCCATTTAGATAGCAAGAAGAGCATCGGGGCTGCATAGGCCGGGCTGCCCCACACGTTCCGGCAATCGGAGATGGGCGTGCTCCCTGTTTTGGTGTTTTCCAGTAAATTATCCAGATACGCCAGCGCCATCATTTCAGGATGCGATTGGAGTTGGCGGCCAAAATCGGCGGATGCGCGCTGCTTTTGCTCGGGCCCGCTCAATGGATAAATGTCGTCGTTGCGCGGGTTACGCTCCTGGCTATAGGCCCTGCCATCGGCGAATGCCTGCGACTTTGAACCCAGGTAATTGTAATAGGTCACCGCATCGATGTAACTCAGCGTGAAATTCCCGAATTGATATTTCATCCCGGCGCATTGCACCATGATAAGGGAAAGCGCAGCTACCGGCCAAAGTTGCGAACGCGAAAACAGGTTACCCCAAATGTGCCGGGCATACAAAAGTGCGACGATGGCGGCAAATACCATCCCGCCGGGACGTATCAGCATCGTCAGGAGCAATATGCAAAGGCCGACAGCCAAAAATACATACCGTCGGTTTTGATCGTGCAAGGCCAGCATCAACATGGCCATGAGGACCATGAAGGTGTAAATGGTTTCGGTGAGGAGGTGGAAAACAAGCGCCGTCGATCCCACGATCAGGATACTTGCCATAGAGAACCAGAATGCTGGGCGGCTTGAAACGAAGCGCATCAATATCTCGTACACCAGCATTACCGAACCCACCCAGCAAAACACATTCACAACGACGCCAAAAGTCAGAACCTCGTCCCTTCCGCCTCCAAACAGGATCGGTATGCCGTTGAGCGCGGCCATGAGGACCGGCCGGAAGTTATGTCCGCGAAAATGGTTGTACAGATTGTCTGCCGAAATGTAATAGGACGCTGAATCGGGGTACACGATACCCTGTACGGGCATTTGGGTCAGGACGGCGAAAACCAAGAGCCACGCCAGTGAAACTGCGGCCAGCAAGGCATGGTTTCGATATCTGCTTTTGGTTCCCGATGTGAAATTCATCGGCCAAAAGTAACAATTAATTGCATTGTAAGAATTAGCGTGTAGCTTTGCCGAATGACCCTGCTCTCCATCATCATTCCGGTTTACAATGAAGCGGCAACCGTCCACAGGATCCTGGACAAGATCCGGGTTTGCCCATTGCCCGAAGGCGTTTCCAAAGAGATCATCATCGTCAACGATTGTTCTACCGACAACACATCGCAATCGATAAGGCAATACCTCCGGAACCATCCGGATTTTCCCGCGCAGTTTCGGGAACACGAACGAAATCTTGGAAAGGGCGCGGCATTGCACACGGGAATCTCCCTGGCATCAGGTCATTATACCATCATCCAGGACGCCGACCTGGAATATGACCCTGCAGAATACGGCATCTTGCTCAAGCCCGTGCTCGATGGCCACGCCGACGTGGTGTACGGTTCGCGCTTTATGGGCGGAAAACCGCACCGCGTGCTTTTTTACTGGCATACCATCGGGAACAAATTCCTAACGGGGCTTTCCAACATGTTCACCAACCTGAACCTGACCGACATGGAAACTTGCTACAAACTGTTCGACACCCAAAAACTTAAATCGCTGGATTTGCGTGAAAAGCGCTTTGGTTTTGAACCGGAAGTCACGGCCAAGATCGCCAGGATCAAGGGAATCCGGATTTACGAGGTTGGGATCTCCTATTACGGACGTACTTATGAAGAAGGCAAGAAAATCAATTGGAAAGACGGTTTCAAGGCGATCTGGTGCATCATCCGTTACGGTTTCCGCTTCTGAATCCCGCGCTTGTAAACATGCGGATTTTCACGTACGCCCTTTTTAAAGATTTTCCGCAATCCCATCCGCAGCCAGCCGTCAATCATGAGCAACGCATCGGTCAACCTTTGATCGGGACGCCCGCGGAATTTGGTGACGTGGAAGGTGTCCGATGCAGAAAAAGGCGAGTCGGAAAAATAATAATTCGAGACACAGCACCTGAAGCCGTCATAATTCACAGGCGAAACCGAATGCAGCGATGTATTGTGGGTGGCCATGAGTGCCAGGCGGTTGAATTTACTGTGGATCGTAACCGGACGGCCCTGCAGCCCTTCGGGCCAAAGCTCGAGATTCCCGCCGTATTCCGCCTCCCAGTTTGGGGTCACGTAGTACAGGATGTTGAGTACACGCCAGCGTTCGCGGTTCCTGTCGTGTGAATTGTCAAGGTGCGGGTTGAGAAATTGCTTCTTCCCCATGGCCGAAAGGCCGCCTGCATATAGATGTTCATCGGGGTAAATTTCCCTGACCCCGCAGATTTCGCCGATGAGGTCCACCACGCGGCGGTCCTGGAAAGCATAGATCAGCTCTTCGAGATTCTGATGGTAGCGGTCCATCTGCGCGGCCACATATTTGTCCTCGCGGATGCTTTTCTTGAGCACCATCTCATGGGGCTTGGGGAATACCTGATGCATTTGTTGCGCAATATCGGCAGGGAGCAGATCGTCGATGTAAAAATACCCGATGCCTGCACGGCTGCTTGCAAACATTGCTGCGAGCGCCTCCCGATCGGCCTGGATGCGGCCAAAAATGATACCGGCAAGTTCTTTTCTTGAATACTCTTTCATCGGAACAAATTTACCAGCCGAAGGGCATTGGCCTTATCATCGAGATGGGAAGACAGGACTTCACTTCGACGTTGGTGATCGTCATAGGGGCGCATCATGTGATTCACGACAGCTTCCCTCAAATTTCCCCGGTCATGCGCTAAAGTACACAATCCTGACAGTATTTGATCGTCAGTGATGTTGGCGTTGATAATGGAATGCCGGCCGTTGAAGAGGGCATTGACCAATTTGAGTTTCGTGCCCGATTGCTGGAACGACCAACTGATGTTGATATGCGCCCGGCCGAACATCTCCTGAAGCTCCTCAAAGTTTGAAAAGGCAACGAACCGCACGTTGCGGGCAGCGGAGAGTGCACGGTCCAGTTCTGGATTCCTCGTGCCCGAGGCAATGACAAGCTCCACGTCCGGGATATCGGCAAAAACCGATGCCAAAAACAGGGCCGACCGGACATTGTCGGAAGTCCGCAGGTCGCCGTGGTACAGCGCATATTGACCAAAGCCCTCCAACGGCGCCACCTGCTTATTACCGTGAAAAACAGGCACGTACTCCGAGTTCCCAAACATCGCATTGACATGGGCGTCCTCGTGCTTCGAAAGTGACGCTACGCGGTCAAACCTCGAAATTACCGGCTCGAACC
>SXQR01000288.1 GCA_005792865.1 Flavobacterium sp.
GCAGTTTTTCAAAAAGGTGCGAACCGATGAACCCTGCGGCCCCGGTGACGAGAATCCTCATACTTTTTCCTGTTTTTTGATTCCGTAAGGTGTCCAGGTAATCTTGTTGGCCTTGACATTCTTGCGGATGGCGATGTTGGCCGCCATGCCTTCCTTGGTCTTATAACCGCGGCTGTGGTCCAGGTGCAGGCAGATGGCCTTGTGGCGGATCTGCTTTCCCTTTACGCCGGCATTCTCCAGGCGTTCGCCGATCTCGCGGTCGCTTCCGCCGTATTTCATGCGCTCATCATATCCGTTGATGGCGATCATGTCCTCGCGGAAACCCGATGAATTGCAGTTGTTGAAAGATGGCGTCGTGGGCGTCACCGCGTCGAGCACCGTACCCAATACCCCGTCGCTGGCCAGCTTGAGGGTTTGCGAGAACCCCAGTTTGTCCATCCGCTTGAGCCAGCTTACGTCAAAGCAACGCTGGGTGATGATGTCCTCGGGCGTGATGGCTTTTGAGACTTTCATCGAGAGCTTGCAGTAGCCGCCCGATAGAAACTTGCCCTTCTCGGCGTACTTGGCATGCACCTCGACAAAATCGCGGCGCGGGATGCAGTCACCGTCGGTCATGATGATGTATTCATTGGCTGCCTCCATGATGGCGACATTGAGTATTTCCTGCCGGCGGTACCCAAGGTCCTCGTGCCAGAGGTGCCTGAGCGGTACCGGATAATCCTGTGCGTACCTCTCGATGAGCTCTCGTGTGGAGGCGCGCGAACCGTCATCGGCCACGATCAGCTCAAAGTCGCGAAAGGTCTGGATGCTGTAGCCGATGAGGACTTTCTCCAGCCATTCCTCGGCATTGTAGGTGCTCACGATAACCGATATTTTCATAATAGTGTTTTCGCGGGCCTTGCCCATTAATAATTTACGGCCACCGCCTCATCGTGCGGCCGGTCGGTGAAAAGAAGCGTATTGATCCCGTTGCGGGCCGTAGTGACCCGGTTCTTTTTATTGTATTTGCGAATGAGCATGTTCTTGGCCTTGCTCTCGTCATTGGCATAGGTGCGTTCGTGCTCGAGGTGGATGCAGATGGCGCTGTAGCGGATCTGCCTGGACTTTATTCCCGAGTTGTTGAGCCGTTCGCCAAATTCCCGGTCCTCGCCGCCGTATTGCATGTCCTGGTTGAATCCGTTTACCGCAATGATGTCCTTCTTCCAGCCCGATGCATTGTGCCCGTTCCACGAAGGTTTTGTCGTGGTGACCGAATTGAGCAGCGCCGCCCAAAATCCGCGCACGAGCAATTTCTTGATCTTGAAACTGGCCGGAAGCCCTTTTTGCCTGAGCCAGCCCAGTGAGAAACAACGTTGGGAGACGATATCTTCCCGTGAGATCGCCTGCGAAATGCCCAGCGGAAGCTTGAAGTATCCACCCGACAGGAAAAAGCCGGGCCTTCGCAGCTCCAGGTGGGAAGAAACAAAATCGGCTCGCGGAATGCAATCGCCGTCGGTGAAGATCAAATAGTCCGATCTTGAGGCCACGATGGCCTTGTTGAGTATCTCGGTCTTTTGGAAACCGTGGTCCTCGTGCCAGACATGGACCACCGGAACACCGAGCCTGTCGCGCACCGCATCGATGAGTTGCTTGGTCCGCGCGGTGGAACCGTCGTCGGCGATGACGATCTCAAAATCCCGCTCGTCCTGCACACTGAAACCCCAGAGGACTTTTTCAAGCCATTCCTCGGCGTTGTAGGTGCTCATGATCACGGATGCTTTCATGCTACAAACATAGCAAATAGTCGCGTTTCACGCTATTTTTTCCAGAACTTAAGCCTTCTTTTGATGCGGCGGCGGCGTTCAAAGCTCTCGAGGAACGCATTGGCCATCCGCACCAGCGTCCGGTGCACCATATGTTCGCCAATACCGGCCAGGCGGGCATATTCGCGGGCCATGACCTGCAGGATGTCGGGCTGGGTAGTGAGTTTTGCAAGGTTTTCCATGCGCTTTTCAAACGGCATCGCCCCATGGAAATTCATCCGGTTGAGATCGACGAGGTAAAAACGATAGCCACCGGCTTCTTTCCTGATGAGGGTATTCCCGGAGGTATTGTCGATGAATTCAATCCCCGCCTCGTGCAGCTCGAAGGCAAATTGCGTGTACTGCACGATGATCTGTTCGCGGTCTGGATAACCCGGATTTATGGTGAGTTCGCGGAACATCAGATCGGCGGCAAGCTGCTCGCTGACATAATAGCTTTCTCCGAGCCCAAAAAGCCCGGAATCTTCAAAAAAAGCCATGGGCTGCGGGGTCCCGAACCCTTTCTCGAGAAGCATATTGGCATATTCATAGGACCGCCTCGCCTTGGACTTGCGGATGTACCGGTAAATAAGGGAATTGACCGCGCCCGGCTTCTTGAAAGATTTGATATTGATCCGCATGCCATCGACCCCGAAGATCTTGATCGAGTTGCGGACCGCTTCGCCCAAAGGTTCGCCCCTGGTATCGAAATCGGCGATGCACTGCGCGATGGCAGGTTCCATTTCGCGGAATTTCGGGTGGACGACTCGGTTCATAAGGGGCATTTGCCGCAAAAGTAACCATTTTAAAATATTTGATTTATTTTTACCAAAATACCTCGCCGATGTTCAGGCACTACCTGATTACGCGCTTCAACCTGCGCAATCCCAAGTGGGACAAGACCAAGAACAATGAATCGCTCCTCGACGATGCGTGGATGGACCACCGGATGGAACTCTTCGGGAATTTCTGTTGCCCGTCGGTGGGCGCGCAGAACCAAAAGAATTTCGACTGGCTGGTGTGCTTCGATGTCACGACGCCCCAAAAGTACCGCGACCGTGCATCGGAACTGCTTTCCGGCATCCCGCAGGCCCGCATCCTCTACCTGGACGGAATGCCTTCTTTCGCGCCCGAGGTCAAGAAGCTCATTGCATCGGAGACGGCCGGCATCCCGCATCTGATCACTTCGCGCATCGACAACGACGACTGCATCCACCGCGATTTCATCGGCGAAGTCCAATTGCATTTTGCCGGCCAGGATTACCGCGCCATCGACATCATCGAGGGTTATTCGCTCCAGGTCTCGCCCGATTTCATGCTCGGAAAGAAGGAACACATCTTCAATCCTTTCATCAGCCTGATCGAGAAGAACCAAAACCCGGCGACCGTCTGGCAAAGCGACCACAACATGTGGAAAAAGGAAAGCCGCATCTCCACGGTCACCGGTAAGCGCCTCTGGATGTCCATCATCCACGAGAAGAACAAGGTCAATGAATTTGACGGTTATGGCGATGTGAAATGGGAAGATGTTTCCAGCGATTTCATCGTTTCCCACGCGATGCGGCAAAGGATCGCTGCGGACTTAAAACCCGAAA
The DNA here is from genome assembly GCA_005792865.1 of Flavobacterium sp. Classification (GTDB taxonomy): domain Bacteria; phylum Bacteroidota; class Bacteroidia; order Flavobacteriales; family Flavobacteriaceae; genus Flavobacterium. The sequence goes on from SXQR01000288.1 coordinate 3,377, forward strand.
AAGACTGGAAATGGCTCAGTCTCAAAAACGCGCTGTATGTTCGGTGGGTGCTTTTCAACAAGCAGTTCAAGCGAAAACTCGGGATCTATAAGTTGAAATAGGGCGTGCCGGCGGACGATAACCTCGGTAGGAATTGTGATTGGGGCCGCCGTCGCGCTCTCGGCTCTATCTTTTGCTCGTGCCTCGCAAAAGGATGCCTCCTCGATCGCTCACGCAAATGGTGGGAAAGTTGGAAAGTTTGAAGGTTGAAAAGTTCGGTCTAAAGGAAGTTCAAGGTAATATTGAGTCCAGCCAGGCGGCCACCGTGAATTTCCTGACCACTTCTTCGGCAACGGGGCGATATTGCGATTCCAGGAAATCCGCGGGAAGCGTAAAATCTTCGGGATTTTGGATTACAAAGATGTTTTGCGGGTCGAAGAATTCGTAGCTCGCCACGTCTTTATTGGTCGTGATGAGCTTCCGGCCAAATCCCAGTGCCTCGAAGGTCCGGAACGTGAGCCCGTCCTGCACGCCAAACTTGTGGATGTCCACGATAACCGAGGCGTTTTTGATTTCCTCAATCACTTCGGGATTCTGCATCCGCCGGGAAATGAAAGTCACCAACCCACTGTGGCGCGGCTTGTTAGTCATGACAAAGAACCGGTAGGGAAATCCGTATGACTTTAATTGTTCCGCGACTTTTTCCAGAGCCGGAAACCGGTAATCAAACGAGGCCACCGAAAAGGCGCCGCGCGGAGCAGCCAAATCGGTTTGGGGTCTGAAGTAGATGAAATTCGGGATGAACTTCAAATTGTATTTCTCCACGTCGGCCTTTTCGTAAGACCAAACCTGGTCAAAATAATGGATGACGTCCTTTTTGCGCGGGATGTTGTTCACCGAGTCGTGATAATACGCGATCATCCGATGCGATGACTTGCGGATGGCCACGAGCTGCGAATCAAAAAACAGGTCAGGCCGCACAATAAGGGCGATGTCGTAATGATTCGACGTAACGGCATCGGTCAGTTGGCGGAGCTTCAAATAATTCTTAAGCTTCTTTCCCGTAAAAAGCTTGTAAACAGCCGAGTGGAGTTTTTCACCTAAATTCCTGTATCGGTATGAAAGCGTCGCGGTATTGTAGTAGTCAACCTCGGCATATCGGGATTTCAGCTCGTCCCGTACGGCATCGTAATACCCCGACATGTCGAAGGTAACAAGCAGGACACGCTTATTTTCCATGTTTTTGCAATACTTCGTTGAGCTCGTCAAACATCTTTTTCGCGATGACGTCCTTGGTAAAATTCCCGATCAGGAACTGAAAGCCGTTATCCCTGAACTTGTTCTGCAAGGATTCATCGGCCAAAAGCATTTCCACCTTATCGGCAAAATCAATCGGGTTGCCCGCCCGGGCCAAAAGCCCGGTCTCGCCATTGACGACAACTTCCGGGATCCCACCGGCATTGGCCGCCACGATCGGAACGCGGCATGCATAGGATTCGAGCAAAACGCCGCCCGTGGGTTCGTTGTTTGAAGTGAAGAGGAAAAGGTCAAATTCGGGCAGGACCATCGGAATGTCCTTCCTGAAACCGGCGAAAATCACATCGTCCTCCAGATTCAGCGATTTTGCCTGGGCGCGCACTTCAGCCTCGAGCGGCCCGTCGCCTATCAGGATGTATTTGGCCTTCAACCCGCGTTTCTTGAGTTCCGATGCGGTGGCGATCCACGTCCTATGGTCCTTGAAACCGGTAAAGGCAGCGATGTTGCCGATGATCTTGTGATCGTCCGGTATATTGAATTCACGCCGGAGCGAACCGTCGGGCTGCTGTTTCGGGAACTTCGCGATATCGGTCACGCTGCCCACGACACAGAGTTTGGCATGGTCCTTCACGGCGTACTTGAGCACGTCCACCACCGGCTGCGACACGCAGATGATCTTTTTGATGCCCCTGTAATTGTATTTCCACTTGCGGAAAAAGTTGGTATCAACCCTTTTGATCAGCGTCCGGCAAAGCACCAGCGGGATTTTCAGCCCGTATAGCAACGACGAAAGGACCGCAATGGTGTGCGATTCGCTGTTGTGGATGAAAACGATGTCGGCGCGGTTTTCATCGGCAATGGTTTTGAGCGACCTGGCAAACTTGAGGTCGTACTCTGATTTGAAATCCAGCCCAAAAACCTGCATCCCCTTTGAGGTCGCGACCTTGAAAATTTCAGAGTTTTTCGGGCAGACGATCCACTGGTCCTCCACATAGCCAAAGTCACGGAAAGCTTCGTACAGGTAGATGATTTTTTGCTCGTGGCCCCTCCACCCCATTGACGCCGTGACCTGGATCAGTCTCATAAAATCGGTTTGCGGCAAAGATATAAATTCCGTGAAGCGCATACTTTAAATACCTTTGCAAAAACTTTTTGCATGGAAGACCTTTCAGGAGAAGTCCACCGCGCCCATGAGGCCATCGCGGCCGGCGGCATTATCCTTTATCCCACCGATACGGTCTGGGGAATCGGTTGTGACGCGTCAAATCCAGATGCCGTTGCCAAAATTTTCGCGCTCAAGCAACGTGAGGAGAGCAAATCGATGATCGTGCTGGTCAATTCGGACGGGATGCTGCAGCGCGTCTTCAAACAGATTCCCGATGTGGCCTGGGACATCCTTGAATTTGCCGAAAAGCCAACAACACTCGTGCTCGATGCACCCCAGCAGGTCGCGAAGAACCTGGTGGCCGACGACAATACACTTGGCGTCCGCGTGGTCAAGGAACCGTTTTGCTTCCGGCTGATGGAACGCATGAAAAAGCCGCTGGTCTCCACATCGGCCAACATTTCGGGCCAGCCCACGCCGCAGTCGTTCAAAGAAATCAGCCCGGAGATTGTGAACGGGGTGGACTATGTCGTAAATTTGCACCGCGAAAAAGAAGGTGGGAAACCCTCGTCGATCATCAGGCTGGGACTGGATTCGCAGGTAAAAATTATAAGAAAATGACGAACGTCGAACGTCGCATGACAAATGAAACATATAATGGACATTCGACGTTTCAAAGTTGCAAGTTTATACAGTTTGTAAAGTTTCCAAAACATCAACATTAACGAAATCTAGCTGAAGGCTGATAGCTGACAGCTGACAGCTTAACCCATACCACTTGAACTACCAATCAGCCCTCGCAAACCCAATATTCCAAACCGTTGCCAAAGCATCCGAAGATCTTGGCATCGAAAGCTATGTCATTGGCGGGTTCGTGCGGGATTTTATGCTGAAACGCGATTACCAGAAAGACATCGACATCGTGGCCGTCGGCAGCGGGATCGACCTGGCGCTTCGCGTCTCGGAACTATTGCCGGGCAAACCCAAGGTCCAGGTGTTCAAGAATTACGGCACGGCAATGCTGCGGCACAAGGATATCGAAATCGAGTTCGTCGGCGCCCGCAGGGAATCTTATTCGCCAAACAGCCGCAACCCGCATGTTGAGCCCGGTTCGCTCAAAGACGACCAGGACCGCCGCGACTTCACGATCAATGCCCTTGCCCTTTCGCTTAACAGTGAAAGCTTCGGCGATTTGCTAGACCCTTTTGACGGCGTCGGCGACCTGGGCGGGAAAATCATCCGCACGCCGCTCGACCCGGAGATCACCTTCTCCGACGATCCGCTGCGCATGCTGCGTGGGATCAGGTTCGCCTCGCAACTTGGCTTCACACTGGAACCGCCCACGTTTGATTCGATCGGGAAAAATCGCGAACGGATCAGGATCATATCGGGCGAACGCATCACCGAAGAACTCAACAAGATCCTGCTCACCCCAAAACCTTCGGAGGGTTTCTTGCTGCTCTACAAAACCGGATTGCTGGAGATCATCCTCCCCGAACTTACGGCCCTGAACGCCGTCGAGGAAATCGA
>SXQR01000289.1 GCA_005792865.1 Flavobacterium sp.
CCTGCGATGGGTGCGACCACTTCGACTTTTATGTACATGCTCGATGCGGATGCGCCGTGCGTGGAAGACTCGAGTGTGGCAACCATCAATATCAACGCCCAACCCGATGCGGGTGACGACGGCGATGTGACCATCTGCGACTCATCAACCGACCTGATTGATCTGTACGATCTGATCACAGGCGAGGACATGGGCGGAACCTGGACCAGGACTTCCGGAACCGGCGGAACATTCGATGCCGCTGCCGGAACCTTCCTGCCGGCGATGGGGGCGACCACCTCGACCTTTATGTACATGCTCGATGCCGAGGCGCCATGCGTGGATGATTCGGCGATAGTGACCATCAACATTACGCCGCTGCCGACAGCCATGATCAGCTATGCAGGCCCTTACTGCAACACCCTGGCAGGTTCGCAGATGGTGATGTTGAGCGGGACCGGTGCCTATGAAGGTGGAACATTCAGTGCCGATGCCGGCCTGATCATCGATCCGGTTACCGGTACGATCACGGCGCTGGGCAGCGAAGGCGGAACCTACACGGTGACCTATACGATTCCGGCTTCAGGTGGATGCCCTGCGGTCGTGGCGACCACCACGGTGACCATCGAAACCTGCAACAATGAAGGCTGTACGATCGGATACTGGAAAAACCACACCAACCGCTGGTGCCCGGCCTATCTGCCCACCATGCTTTACGGCAACGTGTTTGTCAATGCACCATCGCAACTGGCCAACAAAACTCTGCTCCAGGTGCTGAACCTGGGCGGTGGCGGCATCTACAACCTTGGACGCCAAAGCGTTGCCGCGTTGCTTAACGCATGTCACGAGGATGTCGATTATCCCAATCCGTATGCAAACAGTCCGGCGGCCGTCATCGCTGCGGTCAATGCCGCATTCCAGGCCGGAGGTTCGGCACCTGGCACATTGGCTACTGCGCTTGACCAACTCAATAATTCGGGTTGCCCATTGGGTGGGACCAAAGCCACCAAGCGTGATGGCGTTGCCGATTTCAGCGTTTCACCTGTTCCGTTCAGGGACAGCATCACGATCAGCTATGATTATGATTACGAGACTGAAGTCAAGGTAGAATTCTTCGATTCACGGGGAAGGCTGATCGCGACTTACGACAACGTCAACCAACGCGGCCAGAAACAGGCTACCCTGGACACATCAGGATTCGCGAGGGGAGACGGCCAATTGTTTTTCATCCGCGTGACCACCAACCGTGGAGTCACGATGAAGAAAATCGTTTCGGAACCTTGAGAAATTTGAGTTGATAATGGAAAGGCCGGTCTTGTACCGGCTTTTTTCATATATCGCGGATGTAGTCGCCATAATCCTCGAAGAAGGCCTCGAAAAGCGACATTTTTTGTGCAAAGAACAAGAAAATCTCGGGCCATGAATTCCTGTTTCCTATCGAGGGGCCGGTCTGCCAAACCGATATCCGGCTGATGACCTTACCCGTTTCAAGTGTGAGGTCGCGGTCAAACGATAGTTCGGGCAGGAATTCGGTTTCAAGGATTTCCCTGACCGAAAGTACCTTGTCAAAATAGGCGTGGCGCTTTCCGGGATCGCGGTGCTCGATGTCCAGCATGACCGCCTGCTGTTTTCCATCGGCATGGAATTTAAATGAAAAATCCTTGATCCTGGTATCGTAAAGCAGCCATTTGCGCGGATAGGCATCGGCGAATGCGATCCAGAATTCGCGTTTGAGCTGTTGCATTTCGGCTTTGCTGTACATAAAATTGCGCCCGCGGCGGTTGATGGTTATCTTTGGGAAATGAAATTCGATGCCTTCCTGGCCCTGTCGCCAAAGTTAACGAATCCCGTCCTGCCGGGCGAGGAATCCCATTTGAAAATGGCGCCACCGGAGCGGAGGGAACTCATGCGCAATATCGATCCGGACACTTTCAATCCCCGAAGGGCAGCCGTGCTCGCGTTGGTTTATCCCGATAATGGCCAGGCGTGCCTCGCGCTGATACGGCGAAACTCCTATTCAGGAGTCCACTAGGCGAAGATCGCTTTGCCCGGAGGCAAGATCGAGGCGGACGATGCTTCGGCATTGCATGCGGCGCTACGGGAAACCGAGGAGGAAATTGGTCTCGACCGAAGCGCGATCCAGGTTTTGTCGGCGCTCAGCCCCGTTTACATCCCGCCGAGCAATTTTTGCGTGTCGCCCTTCCTGGCCTTTTTCGCATCGACCCCGCGCTTTATCCCGGATCCAAGGGAAGTGAGTGAAATGATCTCGTTTCCGTTGGCCGCGCTCCTCAATGACGAAACGGTCCGCCTGCGCAAAATGCCCACGTCGTACTCAAGCGCAATCGACGTTCCCTGCTTTTCCTATGATGGCAACGACATCTGGGGCGCGACGGCGATGATGCTCAGCGAGTTGAAGGATGTGTTAAAAAACCCCTGACCACCCGTCGTTTTTGTATGTTTGCGGCGCATTTTTAAACAACCGATGGGTCTTTTCAGGAAAAATCCTTTTGGGCATTTGCTCTTTGTCAAACGCGCGCTGATCCTGGTCTTCGGGGCCATGACGCACCGTCGTTACAGGGGTTTCAACGAATTGCAGATCGAGGGCTCTGAAATCATCAAGGAACTTCCGGACCACAACGTCCTTTTCATTTCCAACCACCAGACCTATTTTGCCGATGTGGTGGCGATGTTCCACGTCTTCAACGCCAGCCTTAACGGCCGCGTGGACAACATCCGCAATATTGGTTACCTGTGGCGGCCCAAGCTCAACATCTATTATGTCGCGGCCAAGGAGACGATGAAGGCCGGACTGCTTCCGCGCATCCTCTCCTATGTGGGCGCCATCACGGTGGAACGCACCTGGCGCGACAAAGGCAAGGATGTCAAGCGCGAGGTCAATCCCAACGATACCGAAAATATCAGGATCGCGCTGCAGGACGGCTGGGTCATCACGTTTCCGCAGGGGACTACAAAATCATTCAAGCCCGTACGCAAAGGAACCGCCCACATCATCAAGCAGCACAGGCCCATCGTGGTCCCGATCGTGATCGACGGCTTCCGCAGGTCATTTGACAAGAAAGGCCTTCGCGTGAAAAAGAAAGGCATCCTCCAGTCCTTCATCATCAAACCGCCGCTTGAAATCGATTACGATAACGACACCATCGAAGAGATCGTCGAAAAGGTGGAGTATGCCATCGAGCAGCACCAATCCTTCCTCAAAGTCATTCCGGCAGAGGAACGGGCGGTCGAGGAACAGCTCAATGAGGAGCGCCGCTGGAAGTATTAAAGGTCGATTTTCTTGAGTTCGCGGTAATTGGCAAGGAGCCTGCGCAACAGGATGCCGTAGATCAGCCTGTAGATTACCCAGAAAACCCCGACGCAAACCACGATGATCAGTGCGATCAGCCCAATGAATTTTGCCATCGATGCGCCGTCATGGTTGATCTGGTCGCGCAATCCCGAAATCTCAGGGTTGTAGGTGATCGCCATGAAAAATCCCATTGTCAGGCTGATCGCGATCACGGCGAGGTTGAACCACACATAGTATTGGACTGTCTTGCGGGTCTTGATAATGTCCTTCATGAGTTTTCGCGTGGACGAGGTTGTTGAAATGTTGACGTAATTCCTGTAAAAAAGGTACATGAAGACCAGAACGACGGCGTAATTGATGTAGTTGAAGATCCGTACGGCAGTGACAAAGCCCGTGTTGTCCATCTTTTGCAGGTAATCGTCGGTGGAGAATATCAGCCCGATCCCGCTCCATACCAGCACCTCGATGATGCCGATCACCAGAATCCACTTTACGATCGACGATGAGCGCCGGTGCAGCATCGTGTATATCTCCTTCTCTGAGACCTCGTTGAATCCGTGATCCGATTTTTTCCAATCCTTCTTTAGCAAATCCAGCTCTTCCATTGTTACGGATTTAATATTTTTCTGAGTTTCCCCTTGATCCTGTTCATTTTTACGCGCGCGTTGACTTCGGTGATGCCGAGCGTCTGTGAAATTTCGGCGTAATCCTTATCCTCGAGGTACATGAATACGAGCGCCTTTTCAATATCGTTGAGTTGGTAAACCGCCTGGTAGAGGAGCTTGATCTGCTCTTCTTCCTCATAATTGTACTCATCCTGGTGGATAAAGTGCCGCTGGTTCTCGAATTCGACTGTATTGACGGTGCGCGTGCTTTTCCGGTAAAGCGTGATGGCGGTGTTCAGGGCCACGCGGTAGGCCCAGGTGGAAAACTTGGAATCGCCCCTGAATTTGGGGTATGCCTTCCACAGCTGGATGGTGATCTCCTGGAACAGGTCCTTGTGCGCATCCTGCCCGTTGGTGTACAGCCTGCAGATCTTGTGGATGATATTCTGGTTTTCCTTGAGCTGCTTGACAAAAGACTGCTCGAGTTGGTCGCTCATATGGGCGTTAGTCCGGTTAGGTGATAATTGTTACAAATAAAAGCAATTTTTGGAACCGACAAGACAGTCCCGCGCACCCACCCGGCGCGCAAATTACCCCCGGCCGAACCGCATTCCCTGAGGCTTTCCCTCACCATTACCCAAAATTCCTTAACTTAGGGCAACAACTCAATCCATGAACATCCCAAAATCGACCCTTCCCCGCATCGTTATAATTGGCGGCGGCTTTGCCGGAATCGCCTTGGCACGTGAACTCCGCGACAAGAAAGTCCAGGTGGTGCTCATCGACCGCCACAATTACCATAATTTCCAGCCGCTGATGTACCAGGTGGCCACAGGCGGGCTGGAAGCGGGTTCCATCGCCTATCCGCTGCGCAAGGTGATCCACGACTTTCCGGATTGCTATTTCAGGTTGGCACAAGTGAAGGAAATAGATGTGACGGCACGGAAGATTATTTCCGATATCGGGGAGCTTACTTATGATTATCTCGTGATCGCGACGGGTTCCAGGACCAATTTTTTCGGGAACAGGGAAATCGAGCGCAATGCAATGTCCATGAAAACGATCTCGCAATCGCTCAACATCCGCAGCCTGATCCTCGAGAATTTCGAGCAGGCCGTCTTGGCGACCGATCCCGCCGAACGCGCCTGTCTCATGAATTTCTGCATCGTGGGCGGAGGGCCGACAGGCGTTGAACTGGCCGGTGCGCTGGCCGAGATGAAGAAGGCAATATTGCAGAAGGATTACCCCGATCTTGACATTTCAAAGATGCAGATCAACCTGATCCAAAGCGGCGACCGGATCTTGAACACGATGAGCGAAAAATCGTCGGCGGCCGCAGACCGGTACCTGAGCGCGCTGGGCGTTGTTATCCACAAAAACATACGCGTGCAGCACTACGATGGCAAGACGATCACCACGAACACCGCAACCACTTTCGATACCTCCACCGTCATCTGGACGGCCGGGGTCATGGGAGCAAACCTGCGGGGACTGCCGGCGGGGAGCCTTACACCAAACGGCGACCGGATCAAAGTCGACGGTTTTAGCCAGGTTATCGGATTTGAGAATATCATGGCCATTGGCGACATTGCCGTCATGGAATCTGAAAAATATCCGGTGGGGCACCCGATGATGGCGCAACCCGCGATGCAGCAAGGCCTTCATTTGGGCCGGAACATCTTGCGCAAGATTTCGGGAACGCCGATGGTGGAATTTGAATACAATGACAAGGGATCGATGGCGGTCATCGGGCGCAATAAAGCCGTCGTGGACCTGCCGAAGTTCCATTTCCACGGATTTTTCGCCTGGCTGGTGTGGATCTTCGTGCACCTGTTCTCGCTGATCGGATTCCGCAACAAAGCCGTGGTGTTCATGAACTGGGTGTACAGCTATATCAACTTCGACCGGGAGGGCAGGCTTATCATCAGGCCGTTCAAAAGAAAAAGCTTTACCGCCTTTACCACGGACGAGGTATGAGCCTGATCCGCAAAATAATATATGTGTTTGACCTGCACCGCGGAGAGGAGGACAAGGAACGCGTGTTGGAGAATGTCCGCTCCAGCATCAGCTTCAGGGGCGCCAACCTTTGGATCCTTGCCTGTGCGATCGTAGTGGCATCGGTGGGCCTGAACGTCAATTCGACGGCGGTCATCATTGGCGCGATGTTGATTTCGCCACTGATGGGACCTATCGTAGGCGCCGGTTTCAGCCTCGGCATCTTTGATTTTCAGTTGCTGCGCAAATCGCTCAAGAACCTCATGAATGCCACCCTGGTTGGCCTTTGCACGTCATCGGTTTACTTTTTCATCAG